>JADFPM010000152.1 GCA_022562335.1 Chloroflexota bacterium | reverse complement strand
CCACCATGGTCGCGGCGTTAACCATCTCCAATGATGGTTCAGAAGACCAGAAGCGGGAAGTGCTGCCCAGGGTGTCCAGCGGCGATTCGATACTGACCTGGGCATTCACGGAACGAAACCCTAAATACCTGCCGGAGACGATCCACGCCGAGGCCAAAAAAGACGGCGACAGCTACGTGATCACCGGCACCAAGCTGTTCGTGGATAATTTTAACGTCGCCGAGAAGTGCTTGGTGGTGTGCCGAACCTCTCCGGAATCTTCCGCGAATAAGGGCATATCCCTGTTCCTGGTGGACACCGGCAGCCAGGGCATCACCCATACGCCGCTGATCACCATCGCCAAGGATAAGCAGAGCAAGGTCGTATTCGACCAGGTAAGGGTACCGGCCTCCAATATGATCGGAGAGCAGGACCAGGGCTGGCCCATCGTCGAAAATATGCTGGACCGGGGTACCGCCCTGCTATGCGCGCAGATGGTAGGAGCTGCCCGGAAGGATTCGGAGTTGGGCATCGAATACGCCAAAGGCCGGGTGGCCTTCGGGCGTCCCATCGGCTCATTCCAGTCCATCCAACATATGTGCGCCGACATGACCATCTGGGTCGACGGCGGACAGATGCTGACCTTTGAAGCCCTATGGAGGATGGACCAGGGCCTGTCGGCCAGTATGGAGGTGTCCCAGGCCAAATCTTTCTGCAACGAGAAATGCGAAGCGGCCGTTCGGTCCTCCCAGGTGATCCATGGGGGGATAGGATTCATGATGGAGTTCGACCTCCACCTGTGGTTCCGCCGGGTTTCAGCCTGGACCATGCGTATGGGCACCAGCTTTGAACACCGGGCCAGGATCGCCGAGATGCTCATAGACCATCCGGGGAAGGTGCGGCTGGGAATGCCGTTGACTCCGGTCGCCTGATTTAGATACCAGTCAATAACACCTCCGGCCAACCTATTACGGGTGAGCGCTGGATCTGAGGGAGAACGATAAATGGCCAAAGACCTGGTTTGCGGAAAAGAGATCGACGAGGCAGATGCCAGGGCCGAATCCGGCGTGACCAGGCACGGCGCCACCGAAGTAGACCCAACCAAGGGCACCCGCATATTCCACGAAGGCACCTGGATGTATTTTTGCGGTCTTGAATGCCGAACCAAGTTTCTGGCCAGTCCGGCCACCTACCTGGAAAAAGCTTAACCCGGCCGGGGCTGGCCGTCGGACCTGAAATCCCCGGAAACCTTCATATCACACCCCCGGCGGACACGGCCAGGCCATATCGGTCGTCTATCTGAACTAACCACGTAGTAGGGGCGAGTTTCAAACTCGCCCCTACTTTTTCGACGACGCTGTCTTGGTCTTATAGGGCACATGGCGCAGACCCTGCGGCTTTAGGGCAGGCGCCGGACCAGCTTGAAGGCCGCAAACTGGATCAACGCCAGCGCCAAAGCCAGGACCCCCAACGCGGTGAACGCATCTTTGGGGTTCCAGAAGTGGACCATCAGACTGATGACCAGAGTGGCCAGGGGCACGAAACCGCTGTCCAGCATGTAAATGCTCATCACCCGTCCCCGCAAATCATCGGGCACCGTAGTTTGGATCAGGGTGCTGTTGCCCACCCGGAAATAGTATTGGCAAAACCCCAGGCCCGCCAGCGCGCCAAATGATGCCAGGTACCATTGGGATTGGGCAAATAGCAGGATGAATACACATCCACCCACCAAACCCAAAAAGGTGGCCATCCCCTTTCGAACGACGAAGCCCGCTGTGGCGATGATCATGGCCGCTAAGATGCCGCCCGCGCCGATGGCCGCGGCCAAGAACCCTCCGGCTTCGGCTCCCCGGTTCAATACCTGGCTGGTGAATACCGGAAGTATGAAAACCAACGGGTTGAATAAGAAGTTGGGAATGAACGACATGACGATCAACTGGAGAATGCTCTTCTCCCGCCAAACGTACACTATGCCGTCGCGCATGCTGGCTAACACCGAGAGCTGCTTTCCCGAGGATTCCGTGCGGAAGGGCAACCGGGCGGGAATAAGCAGCAAAACCATGGTCACGTAGGCTGTGGCTTCGATCAGGAAATTCCATTTGAAACCCAGGCTGGCGATCAACAGACCGCCCAAAGCCGGCGCCACTATCCGGGTGGACGGGTAGACCATCCCGTTGAGCGCCAGAGCGCTGGTGAGGAACTCGCGGGGCACGGTGTTGGCGATCATGGCTTGCCGCACCGGCTGGATTATGCTGTGGGCGACGCCCGATATGACCATGTAGATAAAGGGATGCCACCATAGCAGAGGCCCGCTGGGAATTTCTGAATCCAGGTCGGTGGCGATCACCAGAATGGCGAAAAAAACCGCCGCCGCCGCCATCGCCGTCTGGGTGAACATGATCAGCTTGCGGCGGTCCACCCGGTCGGCCAAAACCCCAGCCCACGGGCCGATGAGCAGTATGGGCAGGGTCCTGACGCCGATCACGGTCCCGGTGAGCAACGCGTTGCCATCGGTGAGCTTTAGCACCAGCCAGCCGATGGTCAATATCTGAAGCCATTGGGCGCCCTGGGCAAAGAAATTCCCGATCCAGACCAACCGGAAATCTTTAAACCGTCTGATCGTATCTAAGCTGGAGAGCCGGGAGGAGCGCCGCCGTCCGGATGGATGGGCAGGGGTTTCGGGTTGGGGGATGTTTACCGTCATTTGAGCCTTAGTACCGGGTGGGACCGATCCGTCTAACAAAGGGTAGCACAACCGTTAGCTCGGTTCATGGTGTTGGCCTCCGGGATTCGGGCCCCGTACCCACGGCATGCCCGAACTGTCTGGATTTAGTCCCACATTGACACCCCAGTTTGCCCGCTGTAAGCTCGGCCCGGTTTAAATAACCGGGATACGCCGGTGCAGGCCAAGCACACAGAACAACACCCGTCTCATGCGGCCGGGCGGCCCGGCGGGTTTAAAATGGCAATGATATGAATGGAGGCGTCCATGGTTTCTTCCTACTCGGTGGTAGGCCGATCGGTGACACGGGGCGAAGGCCCAGACAAGGTCTCGGGAAACGCCACCTATGCCGCGGACGTGATGCTGCCCGGCCTATTGACCGGGAAGGCGCTGCGCAGCCCATACCCCCACGCTAGGATCGTAAAGATCGATATCTCACGGGCCCTAGCCGTGCCGGGGGTCCACGCGGTGATCACCGCACAGGACCTGCCGGACCGAAGGGTGGGCAGGTTGTTGCGCGACATCCCGGTGCTGGCCAGGGGCCGGGTGCTTTTCGTGGGCGAGAAGGTGGCTGCGGTGGCGGCCGAAGATTCGGACACCGCGGAAGAGGCGCTTTTACTCATCGATGTTGAATATGAGGAGCTGCCGGCGGTCTATGATCCCCTGGAAGCCATGGAGCCGGGGGCGGTGGTGTTGCATCCTGACCTGGCGTCCTACCAGGGTCTGCCCCAGCCGGCTTCTTCGATCAACAACGTCTTTGCCCACAATAGCTGGTCCAAAGGGGACCTGGATCAGGGATTTAGAGAGGCGGACCGGATATTTGAAAATACCTTTACCGCCCAACTGATGCACCAGGCATACATCGAGCCCCATGCCTGCATCATCCGAGTGGATGACTCTGGGCGGGTTGAAGGATGGGTCAATAATAAAGGACCGTTCAACCTTCGCGCACAGGTATCGGCCGTGTGGGACCTGCCCCAGGACCAGATCACCTTCAACCCCCTGAGCATCGGTGGAGACTTTGGGGGCAAAGGTTCTTTCATGGACGTTCCCCTGTGCTACCACCTGGCTCGGCGGTCCGGCCGCCCGGTCAAGATGGTGATGAGCTACATCGAGGAATTGATGGCCGGCAACCCCAGGCATCCGGCTATCATAACCCTGAAGACCGGCGTCAAAAGCGACGGCACCCTTTGGGCCCACCAGGCCAAGGCGGTATTCAACAGCGGAGCGTATGGGGCCTTCAAACCCAGGGTCACCCTGGGCGGCGCCGACCGAGCCGGGGGGCCATACGTGATCCCCAACGTGGCGATAGACAGTTATATGGTCTACACCAACAATGTCCCCTGCGGCCACATGCGGGCGCCGGCCAAACCCCAGATCACCTTCGCGGTGGAATCTCACATGGACATGATCGCCCGGGAAATGGGGTTCGACCCGCTGGAATTCCGGCTGCGCAACCTGATGCACGACGGCGATCTATCACCAACGGGGGCCGCTTGGAAGGACATCCGGGCCGAGGAAACCCTGAGGGGAGCCGCTCAAGCGGCCGGCTGGGATGGACCACGGGCCAACGCCAGCGGCAATGTCCACGTAGGATTGGGCATTGCCATCAGTGACCAGCCTCCGGGTGCGGGCCAATCGGCGGCCAAGGTGACCATGGACGATTCGGCCAAGGTCGTCTTGCATATGTCCCTTTGGGACACCGGCACCGGAGCCCACACCATACTGCGCCAAGTGGTGGCCGAAGAGCTCACGATCCCGGTGGAAGACGTGAGCATCGTAGCCGAAGATACCAACGCCGTAGAATTTGAATCCGGGCCCGGGGGCAGCAGGGTCACCTATACCGCCGGGCAGACCGTCTTGGGCGCCGTGACCGACTTGAAAAATAAGCTTACGACATTTGCTGGCGAGTTGTTCGATCACCCCCAGGATCAGATACGGTTGCAAGAAGGACGGGTTATCTTGGAAGGGCCTGCGGGGCAAGGACCGCAGGAGGTGCCGCTGCCGGAACTCGCCGCCAGGGCGGTGGATGCCACGGAAGGGGAGATCACGGGCGAATTCACCTTTACGGCCCCGCCTTCCCAAGTGACCGGATTTTCTGCCCAGGTGGCGGAGGTTGAGGTGGACCCGGAAACGGGCCAGATCAAGGTCAATAAGATCGTGTCTGCCCACGACGTTGGAATGGTTCTCAACCCTATGGCCCATCAGGGACAGGTGGAAGGCGGCGTCATCCAGGGTCTGGGATACGCCCTGATGGAAGAGATCACCACCCAGGACGGGCGTATATCCAGTCTGAGCCTGGGGGATTACAAGATCCCGACGATCCAGGACATACCTGAGTTGGAAACGGTCTTGGTGCAATCCAATTCTGGCCCCGCTCCGTATGACAGCAAAGGGATTGGGGAAAGCAGCAACGTGCCGGTGGCGGGGGCCATCGCCAACGCGGTTCACGATGCCATCGGCGTCCGTATCACCGACCTGCCGATCACGGCCGAAAAGGTGCTAAAAGCCCTGAGGTCCCAGGCAACCAACTAGGCATTACTAACTAGGTATCAAATGAGGCAAGACGAAGAAGCGCCCGCCGAAGGGAACCAATCCGGGTCTGGATACGTCTTATCCGTTGACCCCACGGTGCCAAAAGCCTGGCGCCTTGGGTTAAAGCGCCGCCCAGCCTGGGCAGCGGCGTTTGAATACAGTTTTTGACGTTTAAATCACCCTCTGGCCTGATGCGGCCTGCTGAACGCGGCTGTGTTATCCCCGGCTGGGTATAGCTATTCACGGCTGCGGGCGGCTGGATTTGCTGGACGTGTCGATGTTAAAAAGCCAGGCTAACCCTTTTTGAGGGAAAACCCTAACCCGAATGGGTGCCTAACTCCCTTGTTGTTGGTATATGCCCTGGCTTAATGTGGTGTTTACCAGCAATCCAAAGGGATAGGTTGGATCGGCTCCGAGAGAGGTGCATCATGCAAAGTTCCGTTCTCACCAATCCGAAAGAGCGAATGGGAAATCACTTGGCGACCCTCAAGAAATATGCGGAACGTGTCCTGGCCCAGGGTGAAAACCTCATGCCCTGGGAAGAGGCGGATAAGGCCGCGCGGATGGAAGACTTGTTTGACATCGGCGCTTCCTTCAAGTGCACCCATCGGGACCTGGTGTCCCTTGTCATCCGCGATGCGTTTCCATCGAGTTAGCAAAAACTTAACACTTAAGAGATTTAATAAGCACAAATTCAATAACCACGATAGGAGGAAGGTCCAATCCTCCAAATCGACTCGGAGCTAGGATAGAAATGAGTATGCAGTTGGCCGAAATGGCAGATTCTTCCCGCCAGGCTAAAGATTCGAGCCGGGACGCCATCAACATGGCGATGAACGGAGAGTGGGACCAGGCGGTTGAAGCCAATCGGGCGATCCTAGAGAAATCTCCGGGCCAGGTCGATGTCATGAACCGGCTGGGTAAGGCGTTGATGGAGTTGGGCCGCTATCAGGAATCCAAAGAGGTCTTGGAGAAGGTGGCCGGCCTGGCGCCCCACAACAATATCGCCAAGAAAAACCTGGCCCGCCTGGAACAGCTGGAGAAAGAGCCCGTAGGCGCCAAAAAAGAGCGTAAACCCGCCGGCAATATGAAGATCTTCATTGAGGAGGGCGGAAAGGCCGGAATCACAGTATTGCAAAAAACCGCCTCAGGCCAGAACATCGCCCGGGTCATGCCGGGGGACCCCGTCGAACTCAAATTCCAACAGAACCGCGTATTTGCCTACACTCAAAACAACGAATTTCTGGGTCAGATCGGGCTCAAAATGGCCGTGCGGCTGAACCGGTTGACGGCGGCGGG
>JADFPM010000151.1 GCA_022562335.1 Chloroflexota bacterium | reverse complement strand
AATAAGATTAAGGAGTTTGTAACCCTTGCGAATAAGCTGATGCAAGCCCGGTTCCTCAAGTTTGAGCTCGACAAGAAACTCTTTTTGCTCCTCCGGTGAGAGGTCCACGAGTTCCGCTTCGACTTTTCCAGAAATGACAACCATTTCAGCACCCTCTTGATCAGCCCATTCCCGAACTTTGATGACCAAGGGCCCGCCGCTCGGCAATTCCTCTTCGGACACATTCGCGCAGTAGAGAACCGGTTTAAGGGTAAGAAAAGCCATATCATGTATTGATTTGTTTTCCTGATCCGTGAGACTAAGCCGCCTAAGCGGAGTGCCGTCTTCGAGGGCTTTTTTGACTTTCTCGTACACAGGCATCAATTCTCTGCATTCCTTATCCCCGCTGCGTGCAAGCTTCGCGGTTTTCTCAAAGCGTTTCGACATGGTGTCGAGATCTTTGAGACAAAGCTCCGTATCAATGATTTCGATATCACGAATCGGATCCACGCCGCCGACTACATGCATAACATTAGGGTCATTAAAGCAGCGCACCACATGTAGGATGGCCTCGACTTCCTTGATATGACCCAGGAATTGGTTCCCGAGTCCTTCCCCTTTGGATGCACCGCTGACGAGTCCCGCTATATCGTAAAACTCAATAGACGTGGGTGTCGTTTTCTTAGGGGAGAAAACCGCGCTGATGGCTGTCAGGCGAGGGTCGGGTACCGCCACAATGCCCTTATTGGGATCAATGGTACAAAAAGGATAGTTCGATGCCTCGACTTTGGTTTTGCATAATGTATTGAAAATCGTGGATTTCGTGTTGTACTCGGTTGATCCAATCATGATTGGCGTCCCGAATTTCCTTGATTACGTTCTCTTCAGCCATATAATCTCCCCCTTTGGCACCCGTCCGATGAAATGGGCAGTGAGAACTTGCCCTTCGTTCTCTTTATACCTTACGACCGCTTCCAGATATAGGTTTGTCCATTTTCCACCGACGGCCCCCATGGTAGCCAAGTGCAAATCACCTTCGGAGTCACGCGTGATCACCATGGGCGCGGCGATAAGCTGTTTTAGTTCTTCGATGTACTGGCTCACCTCGTGGTGCTTGACCCTAATGTGCATCTCCCAGCGACTACGGGCAAGCCGGACGATGTTGCCGTCCTTGTCCGATACTTCAAACAACCAGTCTGGCATACCGGCCAAATCTCCCCGTTACCGACAGTTGCTGCTTTCCAGTCATCGCCTGATTTGATAATGGATAAGATGGGCGAACGAACATCACTATAAACGGATTGGACGAGCAACGGGTTTGGCAGGGATTCTTAGTAACATTCTATAACTTTGCGGGGAATCCTACCATGTTCCGCGTGTCAGACTACTTGTAGATCCGAGATTCTTGAACTGTTGCTAGCGCCAGGGACCGGCAAGCAAGGATGGACAACCAGGTTTGGACGCTAGCTTTGAAATGGCCCCGCGCGGTAAAGCGGTAAAATAGATAAGTCTACGGTCGGCCTGTAACGGGCTCGATCCGCCGCTTTTCTTACCCACCAATTTCTTGACATGAATCTGTGGCCGCCATACAATCCCGCCAACTGGAATCACCCGTGAAGGGCGGCCTAACTCAGCGTGCCTGCCACAGCCAGGCGTTGCGCACATACGGTAGGATATAGCCGATTCAGACACGTCCGAATTAAGGAGGCTCCAATGCCAGATTGGCCGGTAGTGAAATACAAGGAAGAAGGCATGCGAGAAGGCATGCAGATCGAAGACGCCCAGATCTCTGTTGACGATAAGGTCGAACTGCTGGATATGCTGTCCGAGACGGGCCTGAAACAGATCGTGGTCGGTTCTTTCGTGAGCCCCAAATGGACTCCTCAGATGGAGCGCATCGACGAGATCGTAACCAAGTTCAAGCCCAAGCCCGGTGTCACCTATACCGCATTGGCGCTGAACTCCCGGGGCGTCGAGCGGGCCAAGGCCTATTCGCCTCCGTTGACCATCGAGAGGGACAAGTATCCCCGCTTGGGCGTCCACATGTGCGACGTTTTCGTCCGGCGCAACACCAACCGGTCCCAAGCCCAGGAGATGGAGCGGTGGCCCCAGGTCGTAGCTCAAGCCCAAGAGTTGAACATCCAGGAGGCCGGAATCGGCACCAACGCCAGTTGGGGGTCCAACTTCCTGGGCGAATTCCCCGTTGATAACCTGATGGACATGCTGGAAAGGCAGCACAGCATGTGGGATGAAGTAGGCATCAAGGTTGTCAGCGCAGCCATGGGCGACCCCATGAGCCACTGCACCCCCGCCAAGGTGGAAGAGAGCGTCTACCGGGTGAAGGAAAAGTGGCCGGAGATCAACCACATCCGCCTGCACCTGCACAACGGCCGCAACATGGCCATCGCGTCGGCTTACGCCGCCATGCGCGTCCTGGGCCCTGAGGACACGCTGGACCTGGACGGCACCATCGGCGGTTACGGCGGATGCCCTTACTGCGGCAACGGCCGCTCCACCGGCATGGCCCCCAGCGAAGACCTCCTTCACATGATGGAGGACATGGGCGTCGAGACCGGCGTGGACATCGATAAGCTCATCGACTGCGTCTGGATGGCCGAGAAGATCATGGGAAGGGAGCTCTACGGCCACGTCTCCAAGGCCGGCCCCCGGCCCAAGAGCCTGAGCTCGCTTTACAACATCGATATGCCCTTCGTGGAGACCACCGAGCAGGCCAAGCACTTCAAGGTAGGCCCGTCGGCCTACGAAGGCGGCCTCTACCCCTACCGCGAGCCCATAACCAGCGAATACCGGGACCGCATAGACCAGGGCAAACCCGCCTACGATCCCGCCGGCGGCGAATGGCCCTGGAAGCAGGACTGGTTCCCCGCCAAGGATTAGCTGATAGCCACGGTTTACGATAGCTTGAGCAAGCTGACAGGGCCGCCCCAAATAGGGCGGCCCTGGTTTTTCATTTCTAACGGTTGCAGGCCAATGCTCCGATTATTGATATATAATTTAATCGCACGCACTGCTATCTTACCGAATGTTTAACTTCAGCCAAGGGACTGGATTCGATTGGGATGAAGGAAATTCTGATAAAAACTGGACTAGGCACCAGGTTGCCCGTGAGGAATGTGAGCAGGTGTTTCATAATCGGCCGATTGTAAATTTGGTTGGTGCTTCCGGCGCGGAGCATAGATATTATGCGCTGGGGGAAACTGACCGAACCCGAAAGTTGTTCGTGGCCTTCACTTTCAGGGGAGACTTGGTTCGCGTTATTTCTGCTCGCGACATGAGCCGCAGAGAGCGGAGGGCGTATAGTCGAGGCTAGAATGAAGCCTATTCCAACATTTGGTTCAGAAGACGAAGAACGGGAGTTTTGGGCTACACATGACTCTACTGATTTTGTGGATTGGAGTAAGGCCCAAAGGACCGAATTTGAGAATTTGAAGCCCACGTCAGGAAAGGCGGCCGTCAGCGTGCCTGCCTATCGATTTAGAAGGCTCGTTCACTTCAAAGACGTGTTAATTGCCTTCGCTTTTGTGGGGATCTCAGCAGGTCTTCTGATTCCGAGTTACCTAATTCGGACTGACCATGAATGGGCGTCTGGGTTGTTAGCAGGTTATGGAGTTGCGCTCGTGGTTGGTGCAATTATATTTTATGCAAAAGTACTCACAGGCCCGATAGTACCTAACGAGCAATCCGACGCTGACCTGGGTGACCCCGAAGAATAGGATGGAGTTTGACGCCCATCGTGGCTATCAATGCGGTATTGGTGGCGCTACGTGGCTAACCCGTTCGAATCCGCTCGACAAGTGTTTGCTGTTTCATTGGCTGAAAGCCGTCCGGCAGTTGGTGATTCAACATTCGCCCGATAATGATGCTAGATCTTGATGGAGGCACTGTCATGACCACCAGCCCCACGGATCCCAACCAGGTCCGCATGACCGGGGAAAATTCGTTTATCCGGCTTTCGCGGCAGGACGGCGCGCTGCAAACCACCAGGACCAGCCACTGGCGGGTGTTGCTGTCCCCCGGCGGCCAGGGCCACGTCTTGTTTATGAAATCCGACGTGGCCAACGATGAGGTCCGGGTCTATTCGGACAACATCGCCCTGGCCCGCTGGCTGCAGGAAGAGATAGAGTCGTTCTTATTTCCTGAATTCGCCGACCAAACCCTCCCCGTGGTGGACGCGGTTTTCAACCGGTCGGGCGACGGCAAGTCTTTTTGGACCGAAACCGTGGAGAGCGACGAGGACTCCATCTCCCTTACCTGGCACGATTTTCTGGAGCCCTACATGTTGGTGGTGCCCGCGGGCAGCGTGTCCGGCAGGACCCATGGGGTCTACAGCTGCTTCGTTCCCGCCCGAAAGGCCCAGCTGACCGTCAACGGTATGGTGGCCGTGGGAGAGGTCTCCCAGGAGATGCGCGGCGACAAACCCAGCTCCAGCGCCTGCCTAGCCTGGTCTGAGACCTGGGTCCGGCCCTAGAATCGCGGGACGCGGCTGAATCGTTAACCGGAGGACAGAATGGACCACGAAGAATTGCCGGACTATGCCCCGGCGATAGACCTGTTTCCCCAGTTCGCCGATGAATTATTCCAGATGGTTTCCGCCGAACTGGCCGGATTGACCGATGAACAGCTGGATTTCGAGTCGGACCGGTGGGGATGGAGCCAGTGGAGTATCCGCAGGAACCTGAGCCATATGGCTTCGGGTGACTTTCGTTGGTTCTGGCAAAGGTGGCGACAGGAGCTATTCCCCAATGGTTTGCCCAATGGGGACGAGATAGACCGGTTGCTGGATTCTCCCCACGACCGGCGGCTGGACGAAAACCTTTACTGGGAGATTGATGTTCTACTGGCCAAGTTGCGTCAAGCTCTGGATTTCACCTGGGAGATTCTGGAAGGCGAATCCGTGGGCTCTTGCCGTTCCAGGGAGATCGAGGCGAACAACAGCGGGATGTGGGTTGACCTGATGAACGCCGGGTACCGGGGGATCCGCCTCAACGATTCGGACCCTACGAAACTTTACATAACCTTGGAAGCCACCTTTCGCCACAGGTATTTCGAGTACATCACCCACCTGTACAACATCCAGCGGTTGAAGCGCGCCCAGGGCCTAACCGCCGTCGCCCAGATTCCCATGGAGGGATACCTGGCCCTGCCCGGCTGGGACCTGAGCGAGCCGTAGCTTTTGGCAGGCAGCGCGAAACGCCGGTAGGGGCACGGCATGCCGTGCCCCTACGTGTTTTCAAAGGTGGTCATTGTTCGACAGAGGGCAACTAAAATGAATGCCGTAGGGGCAGGTCCTGCCCCTACGGCATTCGATCGCCGTCTAGGCGGAGGTGCAGGCCACGCTGATGACGTTGCCGGCGGTCTCGGGCAGGACGTGCTCCTTCCAGGTTGAACCGCCGTCGTGGGTGCCGAAGACCTGACCCTTCCGGGTGCAGAAATAGACCTGATCCGGCGCCTGGGCATTGATGGCCACACCGAAAGTGGTGCTCTTGGCTGATATTCCCTTGTCGAACCTCTCCCAGGTCTGACCCAGATCGGAGGTCCGCATCACTCCCCCTTCCTCGCTGCCGAAATTCAAACCCACGCAGGCGTAGAGGGTGTTAGGGTCGTCGGGCGCCGCCTGCACCCCACGCGAATACTTGATCTCGGATATTTTGCCGAAATTCAAGTCCTCCCAGGTTTCGCCCCGGTCCCTGGTGCGCCAAACGCCGGTCCGGTTGGAAATGAATACGGCTCCAGAGTCCGAGGCCCCCACGGCCACACCGTGCAGGTCCATCAGGTCCACGTCGCCGTCGAACTTGCTGTTGACCACCTTCCAGGTTTTGCCGCCATCGGTGCTGCGGGCGGCGCCCCCAACCTCCAGAGCGGCGTACATGTTGTTTGGGTCCGACGCCTCGATCCCGATGCCCAGGATGCGGGTCGCAAAGGCCATCTGCACGGCGTCGGGGCTTCCGACGGTGGACAGGTAATGCCAGTTCTCTCCACCGTCCTCACTTTTATATACTTCGCTTCCTTCGGTCCCCAGAAACATGATCTTGGCGTTGTTGGGGTGAAACTTGAGCGACCACACGATCCGGCCTTCCGTCATGTTCATCCGCTCCCAGTTGTCCCCCCGGTCCACGCTGCGGTAAACGCCTCTCTGGGTCCCGGCGAAGATCACCGCCGGGTCTTCGGGGTGAACGGCAAGCGCCCGGACCTGGGCCGCTGGAGCCATGCCCCTGGTCAGATTTTCCCAATGGTCATCACCGGCTTCCTTTCGATAGAGCCCGCTGGCTTCCGCGCCGACGTAGATCAGAGTCTTTCCCGCCATGGATCTAGCCTCCCCACATTTCCATTTTCGATCGGTATTCGCCGGACGCCGAATCTGAGAGACAGGGCCCCGGCGTGAAGTCGCGCACATTTGACCAAAGATACTTGGTCTTGTCAATCGCCATGTTTCCGGGTCCCTGTCCGGTCAAACTCCCCGGTCAAGCCTCTCGGGCCAGCACCAAACCCCACACCGAAGCCGCCCCCGCCGATTTGAGGGCCGTGGCGCAGGCTGAGATGGTGCTGCCGGTGGTGGCCACGTCGTCGACCACGATGATGGCTGCTCCTTTGAGATA
>JADFPM010000150.1 GCA_022562335.1 Chloroflexota bacterium | reverse complement strand
CCATCCCCCCAGTGGCTTCAAGACCGTCTCACACGGGCCGGGCTGCGGCCCATCAATAACGTGGTGGATGTGACCAACTTTGTGATGCTGGAGTTGAACCAGCCGTTGCACTCCTTTGATTTCGATAAGATACGCGACGCCACCGTGGTGGTGCGGCGGGCCAGGCCCGGCGAAACCCTGGTGACCCTGGACGGTGTCCAGCGAACCCTGAACGCCCAGGTATTGGTCATCGCCGACGCCAACGACCCCATCGGTATGGGTGGAGTCATCGGCGGCGCCAACAGTGAGATCGGCCCAGAAACAACCTCGGTCCTTTTGGAAGCGGCCACCTTCGAGCCGTACAACAACCGGGACACGGCCCAATCGTACCAGCTGCGCACCGAGGCCACTCTGAGATTTGAAAAAGGGCTGCGGCAGGAATTGGCGCCCATCGCTCTGCGGCGGGCCACCCAATTGATCCAACAGGTGGCGGGCGGCAAGGTTGCCCGGGGGATCATCGACGTGAACCGCGAACCCGCGCCGTCTCTGAAAGTCAGCCTTACCGCCCAACGCCTAAAGAAGGTTTTGGGCATGGACGTCGACATGGAGCAGGCGGAGATGGTGTTGGATTCGTTGGGTTTCTCACCAATCCGGCGCCAGGGCGGCGGCCAGAAGGGTGAGGTCATAGAGGTGACGGTGCCGTATTGGCGCAACGACATAAACATAGAGGATGACCTGGTGGAAGAGGTGGTCCGCATAGTTGGGTATGACGCGCTCCCGACGACCATGATCTCAACGCCCATCCCCTACCGGGCGGTGAGCCCCATGACCCAATTGGTGGCCAAAGTAAAAGACGCTTTGGCTGCCGCCGGCATGCAAGAGGTCATCAACTACCCCCTGGTGAGCCAGGCAGACCTGGAAATGGTGGATCACTGGGATCTGAATCACGCGGAGGGCGATGGGCCGCCGCTGCGGGTGGCCAACCCCATGAGCGCGGACCACGAGATATTGCGCCCCACGTTGCGTTACAGCGTGCTGGCGACCCTGGCCGCCAACGAAGGCCATGGCGAAGGTCCGTTCCGGCTGTTTGAGTTGGGCCGGGTGTTCATCCCCAGGGACAATGACCTGCCCATTGAGCGGGAGACGGCGGTGGCCGTGCTGGCGGGAAGGCGTTGGGATTACTCGTGGCTGGTGGACAATGAGCCCTTGGATTTTTATGATGCCAAGGGCGTCTTGGCGGCGGTTTTGGGCCGGCTGGGTGTGGAGCCGGAATACCGGCCGGCGGAAGACCCGCTGTTCCAACCGGGAAAGTGCGCCCAGATTTCGGCCAACGGGTTGGATTTGGGGGTTGTAGGAGAGGTGCACCCGGCGGTAAGACAGCGGTTTGACCTGAACGCCGCCACGGTCACCCTACTGGAACTGAGGCTGGATAGACTGTTAGAATCTCTGGGGCCGGCGGAACGGAAGTTCAAAAGCATTTCCCGTTATCCCGCCGCTACCCGGGACCTGGCCTTGGTGGTGCCCCAAGACGTTCCCGCGGGAAGGGTCCAGGAGATAATCGCCCGGCACCGCATGGTCCAAAACGTGGACCTGTTTGACATCTATTCCGGCGAAAACGTTGCCCCGGGGACCAAGTCCTTGGCTTTCCACCTGGACTTCCAATCCCAAGACCGCACGTTGACCGCGGAAGACGTGAGCCGGTCTTTGGAAGGGTTGCTTAAATCCCTGGAAAGGGAAGTCGGCGCCTCTCTTAGAGCTTAAAAAAACGGGACTTGAAGGATTGATGACGCAACGTGCGCGGCGGGACGATTGTTGGACTACACCTTCTGTTGGACTACGCCTTCAACGGGCGATGTCTGATCCGAAAAAACCGGCATATTGTCAATTTTCACCGATCACAACGCTTGAGCGCCGTCGGATACGGCCAGCGGAGCGAAGGTAATGCAAAGCCATGACCACGGAGAACACGCGGGCCACGGGGAGCATTCAGGCCACGGCCACGGGCGTCACGGCGAGCAGGCCAGCCGAGGGGAGGACGGCCACTCCCAAGAGCATCAGCAGGCACACGAACATGCCCACCGGCATGTAGACGAGGACATGCTCAGCGTGGAGGAGGCCTACCAGCGGATAATCTCTTGCTTCAGCCCGCTGGATACCGAATCCGTCCCGCTGATGGAAGCCATGGGACGGGTGTTGGCCGTCGACGTGCGCTCACCCCTGGACCTGCCCCCGTTGGCCAATTCGGCCATGGACGGTTATGCGGTACGCAGGGACGATATAGCAGGCGCGGGTAGCAGCGCTCCCCGGATGCTTGCCGTGATCGGCCTGGTGGCGGCTGGACAGGTGTCGTCGCTAGCGGTAACAACCGGCACGGCCATGCGCATCATGACCGGCGCGGCCGTTCCGGCAGGCGCCGACACCGTGGTTCCGTTTGAAGAGACCGACGAGGTCCAACGGCGAGACTCGGGCCAAACTTTGGATGAGATCGGTGTTTTGGCCGACCTGCCCCTGGGGTGCAATGTGCGCCCCGCGGGAGAAGACGTGAACACCGGGCAGATGGTGCTTACGGCGGGAACGCCGGTGCGGGCCGCCGAGGTGGGGGTGCTGGCCTCGTTGGGGCTGGACTCCGCCATGGTGAGACGAAAGCCTATTGTTTCCATCCTAGCCACCGGCGACGAGCTATCACCGGCCGGAAGCCCCCTGGAGCCGGGGAAGATATATGATAGCAACAGCTTTAGCGTGGCGGCCTCGGTTTTGGCCTGCGGAGGCACTCCCAGATTGCTGGGCGTGGCGCGGGACAACCTGGAAGACCTGCGGAGCAAGCTGGAGCAAACCGCCGGGTCCGATCTGGTGATAACCTCGGCAGGGGTTTCCAAAGGGGACTACGACATAGTCAAGGATGTTCTGACCGAACGCGGCGAGATGAACTTTTGGTCGGTGCGGATGCGCCCGGCAAAACCATTGGCCTTTGGACATCTAAAGGCCGGCGGGGGAGCCCCGATCCCTCTATTGGGCCTTCCCGGCAATCCCGTCAGCGCCCTGGTGGCCTTTGAGATGTTTGCCCGCCCGGCCATCAGAACCATGCTGGGCTATAGCCGCCTGGCCCGGCCGAAAGTGGAAGGCGTGCTTACGGACCCTATTTTTAATCACGATGGGCGGCGAGTTTACGCCAGGGTAGCGGTAACCCGGAGAGACGGGGTTTATTATGCGTCTCCCGCCGGCCCCCAAGGTTCCAACATACTTACTTCCATGTCCCGGGCCAATGGATTAGCCATCTGTCCTGAGGACCTGCCCAAGAAAGATACCGGGGAGACCGTTGAGATCATAATGCTGGACTGGAATGAAGAGGTTGAAGTATGACCAACCCAGACACTGAAGAAACCCAGGTGGAAACCGTCGAGGGAACCGAGGAGGAAAGGTCCGGCTCTGGAGCCGGCGCCGAACCGGAGCCCGAGCCCGAGCCACCCGAACCGCCCAAATACTTCGTCAGCTTCAAGCGGTTGGAAGAGCTGGAACGGTCCGCGGTGATATTGGTGGCCGCCCGGCGGGTGGCGTCATGCCCGTCGATGTCGAAACCGATGCACGAGTTGACCGACCCCAAGGCGCTGATCACCGAGATTTCCCGGCATTACCAGGACGACGAAGATTACATCAAGTCCGACATGCCGCTGATGGAGATCGTCTTTCGCATCCTTCTTTCCCGGCGCAACGAGCCCACCAGTCTGACGGACCTTCATTACGAGTTAACGGAACGCTGGGCCACGCCGGTGCGGCCCATCAACGTGACCGAAGAGGGCCTTAAACGGGTGCTGGACGGGGACAACTACTACGGGTTTGCCCGGGAAGGAGAGGGATAACCGGCGCACGGCCAGTCAAGATCACCCCGTTTGGAGGGAGAACGGCGAAGGGACGTGGCCATAAACCACGTCCCTTTTATATTTCCTGTAAGCCTTCCGGCGATTCTTCTGCCGCCGGGGAACCTGGGAAACTAGGCAGGCGCCTGTTCTGACGCCAACCCCATCAACTTCTCAAAAGCGGGCGGGTCGTTTACCGCCAGGTCGGAAAGTATCTTCCGGTCCAATTCGATTCCCGCCAGTTTCAATCCATGCATAAACTGGCTGTAGGTAGTCCCCGACTGCCGGCATGCGGCGCTGATGCGCACGATCCACAACCGCCGGAAGTCGCCTTTGCGCTGGCGGCGGTGGCGATAGGCGTGGGTCCAGGCATGCAAAAGGGCTTCTTTGGCCCATTTGTAGTTTCGATGGGAAGATCCTTGAAATCCTCGGGCGGCCAGCAGCACTTTCTTGTGCCGCCGGTGTTTTGTGACGCCCCTCTTTACTCTGGGCAACTTATTTCTCCAAGACAGCGGTTGGGGTTCTAGCCGTAAGGAAGCAACCGGGTCAGGCGGCGTACGTCCTTAGGATCGACAGAGAGTTTATCCCCGTACTTACGGGTGACTTTGGTGGGCTTCTTACGCCGGAGGTGACTGCTCATGCGCTTGCGCCGCATCAACTTGCCGGTACCGGTGATGTGGATGCGGGCCTTGGCGCCCTTATGGGTCTTAAGTTTTGGCATCTGCTAAGTCTTCTTTGGCGGGTTTTTCGACCCGCTCAGGTTTTTGGGCCGTTGGAATCAAAATCATGGACAGGGCTCGGCCCTCCATGGAAGGGGGCTTTTCCAGGCGAACCATGTCTTTGAGGTCGTCGGCTACCCGCTTCAAGACCGAGAGTCCTATCTGTTGATGGGTGGCTTCCCGGCCCCGGAAACGGACGGTCAGTTTGACCTTTGAACCATCGCCAATCAATTCTCTTACTTTCCGGGTCTTGGATTCAAGGTCGTGGGTCCCGATGTTGGGCCTAAAACGCACTTCTCTAAGGTCCGTGTTCTTCTGGCCCTTCTTTGAGTCCCGCTCCTTTTTCGAGGAGAGGTATCGAAGTTTCCCGTAATCTAGCAGGCGGCAAACCGGAGGGTCGGAGTTGGGGGCCACCTCGACCAAGTCGACCTCGGCTTCTCGGGCAGCCCTGAGGGCTTCGGCAACCGCCATCACCCCGAGCTGTTCTCCATTTTCGCCGATGACTCGCACTTGGGGAGAATTGATCCGCTCGTTTACTCGATATTGCCTAGCTATACCCTGCTACCTCCGGGTAGATTTCCCCTGAATTACAGCCTGGAAACGCCGATTCACCATATCACAAGCCCTGGGGCTGGTCAATCCGGCCCACACTCGCCGGCAGCCAAGGACCCCGCCTGAATCGGTCCCCCGCTGCCGAGGCGGGGCCCATGCCGGTTCACGTACGGCCAAACCTGAGTAATACCTGATATATGGCGTTTGCGCCAAAGGTCAGGGCATCCAGGGGGATGCGTTCATCGACTCCGTGGACTGCGCTGAGGAACTGGAAGCCGGCCGGGAGGTTCATGGGCAGGAATCCGTAGGTCTGAATCCCCAGCCGTGAGAAAAACCGGGCGTCGGTGGAACCGGGCAGGAGCATGGGCACGGGCACGCCCTGGGGGTCGGCTTCCCGCAGCACGCCGGCCAGCGTGTCAAATAACCCCATGTCGGGCTGGGCCGGCCCGGGGTCGTGGTGGATCACCTCCAGATCAGCCTCGCCCTGGAATATCGGCTTTAATTCACCTAGAAGGTCGTCAGGGCTGAAACCGGGAAGCAATCTGCCGTCAAGCAGCAGTTCGACTTCCCCCGGCGCCATATTCACGCTCTGCCCTCCCCGGACCACCGTGGCGTTCACCGTGTGGCGGAGCAGAGGGCCAAAGGCCTGGCCTTTGTCTCCCAGCAGCTTTAGCGTCACGTTGGTAAGTTTAGGGTTCAGCAGGCTGCGAAGCGCGAATCCCGTCGGCCAGGGGACGTGGGAGGCAACGGCCTGGAACATGTCCCGAGGCACCGGAGTGACGTGCACCGGCAGGGAGACCCGCTCCAGCCGGTCCAAGATCCGGGCCAAACGGCCCATAGCGCCGTCTTTGGTGGCCAGGGACCCGTGGCCGGATGTCCCCCGGACGGTTGCCCTCAGGTGGCAGACCTGCTTCTCGGCCACCATGATCGGGTAAAACCGCTTGCCGCCTATGGGAAAGCTAAAGCCGCCAAATTCTCCCAGGGCGTAGCGAACACCTTCAAATAGGCGGGCGTGTTCTTCCACCAGGAATCTGGCCCCGTAGTCTCCGCCGGCCTCTTCGTCGCTCACCAGGGCCAACACGACGTCGCCCGGAAGATTAGGTCCGTGCTGCTTGGCGCCTTCCGCCTTGGCCCGCATCATCGCCGCCAGCATCATAACGATGCCGCCTTTCATATCCAGGGCGCCCCGGCCCCAAACACAACCCTCGGCTATTTGTGCTTCAAAGGGTGGATAGCGCCAGTCTTGAGCGGCCGCCGGGACCACGTCCACGTGGCCGTACAGCAATAATGGTGGGGCGTCTCCGCTTCCCCGGAGCCGGGTGATCAGATTGGGACGTTGCGGCGAACGGGCTACGATCTCGGTTTCGAAGCCAGCCTGGGTGAGAATGCCGCGGATGTAGCTGATGCATTCCCGTTCGTTTCCGGGAGGATTTGAGGTGTCGAAACGTATCAGTTCCTGTAGCAACTCGATGGAGTTCAGGCTCAAGCCGGGGATGGGCTGTGTTGATGAAGCGGACAAATGGGCCCCTCCCGTTTTTTCTCCATCGTGATATAAGGTGTGTGACCC
>JADFPM010000149.1 GCA_022562335.1 Chloroflexota bacterium | reverse complement strand
CTTCGACCGCGTTGTCGATTTCTGCGACGGTTGGATGCCCATCAGCGGCCGGCCCGGCGAGGGACCAAGCCTGGCGGAGAAGATCGTGCTGTTGCGCCGCCAGGCCGAAGAAGCCGGGCGGGACCCGGCGTCGATCAATGTCACCACCTTTGGAGCCCGCCCCGACGCCGACGCCATCGGCAGATTGGAAGCGGCGGGGGTGAACCGGGTCATCTTCGGGTTGCCCTCGGCGGAGCGGGACACCGTGGTGCCCATAATTGACGAGTGCGCCAAGTTTATCTAACCCGAAGAACCAAACCTGAGAGGTTATATTGACCCCCAAACGACCCCCGGACCCGGTAGACGCCAACGGTTTTCACGACCGGGGCAACCTTCGCAGCCGCAACGGGGCGTACCAGTCGGCCATCGCCGACTACGACAGGGCCATAGAGATGGACCCGGGCTTCGCCGAAGCCCACTACAACCGCGGCTCCTCATTCTACGAACTGGGAAGCTACGACGAAGCGCTGGCCGACCTGGGCCGGGCCATCGACCTGAACCCCAAAGACGCCCGCTACTACCGGCAACGATCCCTGATCTACCTATTTACCGACCAGATGGACCTGGCCGAGGCCGACGAGGAGATGTGCGAAGACCTAAGAAATCAGGAGCTGGACGACGGCTCTTGACGTACGGCTTTAGACAGCCGTAAAGGAGACCAGCCGATGCCGGCGGAAGAGGATATCCAAAAGACCATCGCACGATTTGCCAACGGTTTCGGTCTTAAAGACCGGTCGCTGATGGGATTGGCCCTTACCGATGTTTTGGCCATGGAATATTCGGGCCTGAAAGCCCGCCGCGTTCGCTACATGTCAGGAAACGAGGTCCGGGTCCAAGTGGTCTACCCGGTTTAGGTTCAGGATATCGGTACGCTCACCCACCTTCATGCTTATTCGGGTGATCGCGGTGTTGTGATGACGGTAGTAAATGTTCTCCCCCGCGAGTTGGCCGAAGAGCGCTTTGAGCAGCACGTCCATAAAAAAGCCGTGGGTGATCATGGCCACCCTTTCTTCCCCCGCCGCCATTTCCCTTAGCTGATCCGCGACGCGGGCGGCCCTGGTGGCCAAGGCCGGCAGCTCTTCATGTCCCTGGTTCCACCACCCGGTCTCGGTGACGCCGGGAGGTAGTTGGTAATCTGGGAATTCAGCCAATATCTCGGACCTGGTCCTTCCGGGATAACCCACCAGCCCTTCATCACCGCCGTGGTTCAGGTACATCCCGCCCTCTTCGTGGATATCCACCCAGATCTGGGGCGCCAACCCCAACGCCTGGGCCACCGGCCGGACGGTTTGCAGGCTGCGGTACATGGGACTGGCGAATAATTTCTCGATGCCAAATCCCCGGCGCAATTGAAACCTGGAATTATTCACGGTCAAGCCGGGGATCAGATCGTGGGTCTCGCCGCCGGCCAAATGATTGGCAAGGACCTCCGCTTGGCGTTCACCAAGCTCCGTCAGCGGCGGGTCTACTTCCCGGTCTCGAATATTCGCCAGGGCATTATTCGCCGACTGGCCATGCCGGATGATAAACAGGTCCATCAGATGATTACTTCCCTGATATTTGATTAGCGACGCCCGGGCCACGCCTACAAGGGTGAGGCGTGGTTCCGCGTTAGCCTTTTCTTGCTAGGGTGGCGGCACGGCCCCAATGTTTATACAATCTGGGCATAGTTGTAAAGGACGGTCAGATATGCGATTAGAGAACAAGGTGGCCCTGATCAGCGGCGGCGCTCGTGGCATGGGCGCGGCGGAAGCCAAACTGTTTGCCAAAGAAGGCGCCAAGGTGGTGATTGGAGACGTGCTGGACGAGGACGGCAGACGCACCGAGGCCGAGATAAACGAGTTGGGCGGCGACTGCGTATTCGTTCACCTGGACGTGACCGATGAGGAACAGTGGCGGAACGCCGTCAACGAGGCTGTTTCCCGGTTCGGGAAGCTGGACATCCTGGTCAACAACGCCGGCATCTACCGCACCAACACCGTGCTTGAGACCAGCGCCGACGAGTGGGACCAGGTGATGGATATCAATGCCAAAGGGGTGTTCCTGGGCACCAAGGCCGCCATCCCCGAGATGAAGAAGAGCGGCGGCGGCTCCATCGTGAACATATCGTCGGTGGCCGGCCTGGTGGGCAACCATATATCTTCGGCCTACTCGGCGTCCAAAGGGGCGGTCAGGCTGTTCACCAAATCGACGGCGATCCAATACGCGGCCGACGGGATAAGGGCCAACTCGGTCCATCCAGGCACCATCGAGACCCCCATGACCGCCGCCCTCTTGGAAACGCCGGAATACCGGCAGGACCGCATGGACCGGACACCGTTAGGCAGACTGGGCAAGCCCGAGGACGTGGCTTACGGTGTGTTGTTCCTGGCCTCGGATGAGGCGTCATTCATGACCGGGTCGGAGTTGGTCATCGACGGCGGCCGCACCGCGGAGTAGCATTGGCGCGCCAGCCGATCCACAGTTTGTGTCCGCAATATAACCTGAACGCAAGCAATCGGAATCACGGGCAAGAGGTAATGAAATGGATAAAGCCGATATACCGTTTCTGTCGGTGGCGGAGCTCTCGGACCTTATCAAGGACCGGACCGTATCTCCGGTGCAGGCGGTTGAAGCCTACCTGGACCGCATCGATAGCCTTAATAGCAAGCTATACGCCTACCTGACCGTTTGCCGCGACGAAGCCCTCCAGGCCGCCGAGAAATCCGAACAGGCCCTGGACCGGGGCGAATACCTGGGGCCGATGCACGGCATACCGGTGGCGGTCAAAGACCAGATCAATACCGCCGGCATCCGCACCACGACGGGCACGCCGATCTTCGGCGATTTCGTGCCCGAAGAAGACGCCACGGTGATGACCAAGCTGAAATCGGCCGGCGCCATCCTCCTGGGCAAACTCAATATGACCGAGTTCGGCACCACCAGCCTGTCCCACGCCTTCGACACGGCGCGTAATCCCTGGGACCTGGAAAGGTTCACCGGCGGTTCCAGCAGCGGCTCCGGGGGCGCGACGGCTGCCTTCTTGTGCGCCACGTCCCTGGGTGAAGATACCGGCGGGTCGGTGCGGGGACCTGCCGCCTGGTGTGGATTGGTCGGCCTGAGGCCCACCTGGGGCCGGGTGAGCCGGCACGGCCTGAGACCGGGAATGTGGTCGATGGACACCGTTGGCCCGCTGTCGCGGACCGTGGAGGATTGCGCCCTGACCCTTCAGGCCATCGCGGGTCACGACCCCCGGGACGGATACACCTGGGATGTCCCGGTCCCGGACTACCGGGCGGCCCTGGACGGCAACCTGGAGGGCAAGAGGATCGGCGTGGTCAAGGAGATGCTTTATACGGATGTGGTGGAACCCGAGGTCCGTGACGCCGTCTCCCAGGCGGCCAATTCATTGGCCGAGCTGGGGGCGCACGTGGAAGAGATATCGATCCCGCTGACCAGCGGCGCCAATACCATATCCAGCGTTCTGAGGGTGGAAGCCCCCACCAACTACCGGGAGTTGATCCGGAACCGCTTGAAGGAGATAAACCACGATAACCGGATCGCCTACCTGACCTGGAGCCTCACGCCGGCGCTGGCCTATTACAAAGCCTTGAAGCTGAGGGCCTTGCTGCGGCAGCAGATACTTCAAGCGTTGACCGGTCTCGACGTGCTATTGATGCCGACGATGGGGACCGCCGCCCCGAAGATAGAGCCCGACCCGATCATCGACAGCAGGGAGAAAACCAATCGCAACCGGGGGAGCATGACCACGCCCTTCAGCCTGGCCAGCTGTCCCGCGGTGAGCATCAACTGCGGCTTTACCTCGAACGGCTTGCCCATCGGCCTCCAGATAGGGGGCAGGCCCTTTGAAGAACAAACCGTGCTGAACGTGGCGTACGCCTACGAGCAAGCCACCCAGTGGCATACGCGGAGACCCCCAATCTAGCCTTAGCCCAGACTTGAAGCAACCGGGGTGTTACCCGGACCAGCCTAATCGACGCTAGGTCCGCCAACAGACCGGCGCCCAGATCTGCGGCAAGCGAAAAGGAGTTCTCCTATGAAGCTAGAGTTTCTGGTGGAATACAGTGCCGATCTGCAACGGCCCACTCGGAATACCGGTACCGGTCCATTCGGCATGCGGGGCCTCGCCGTTGTCGCCGGCGGCAGCTTCGAGGGACCAAGGCTCAAGGGCAAGATCTGGGCGGGTGGGGGCGACTGGTGGCTGCGGGACCCGGACGGGGTCACAAGGTTGGATGTGCGGGTAACGTTCGAAACCGGCGACGGCGCCCTGATCTACGTACAGTACTACGGCGTGTCGAGGCCGGACGGCGGCCGGCCTATCGCCCAACCTGGTGAGATATCGGAGTACGGCGACGCATACTTCATGACTGCCCCCCGATTTGAGACAGGCGACGAACGGTATGGGTGGCTCAACGGCCTGGTATGCATTGCGGAGGGCAAGCGAACAGCGCACGGCGTCGCGTACCGCGTCTATGCCGTTATGAACGATTAGCGGCGCCGAGGGGCGGCAGAGACTTCGAAACCAAGCGATGGCAGGAATCAACTGATTCTAGAGTTCGGCCCACTAACCTAAGGATGTCCCCGTTGTCTTCGCGGACGGTTAGTGAGGTTTACCGGCTTATGTGATCCCTGCATCGCCGTCTGATTTGAACCAGGGCATCTCAATGGCCTCGTGGGGCCAGAGGAACTCGAACCCCGCATCCAGCGCCGGCTTCCGGTCCAGGTCTTCCCTGTCGCCGATGTGGTAGTAGACGTCGGCCTCGAACTTGGCCTTTACGTCGGGCAGCATATGTTTTGAGACGACAAAGTCCACATGGATGTTGTGTTGGTCCCATATAGCCTGCTGTCCGCTCATCGGCCGGTCGGAACAACTGCCTATCAAAAACCCCTCCCCTTGGACCATCCTCACCATATCCATGGTCAGAACTCCGGGGGGATCTCCAATCTCCAAAGTGCCGTCTATGTCGAAACTGATCAGTATTACCAAGTAGGTCCCTCTCGTTGAATTTAGGTCCGAATTTAGGTCCGAATTTGGGTCTGAACTCGGGTCTAGCCGGGAGTGGCGCTCCACACGGTGAAGTTGCCGCCCATGGGCATGGGTCCGCCGGAGACAGCGATCTCGGGCTTTACCCCGGTGACCGAGCGAGCCCCCGCCCGTCCCTGTATCTGCTGGATGCAGTCGGTGTGCATCCAGAAGCGGCTTCGGCCGCTGCCGATGTTGCCGCCGCTGGGTAGGATGGGGTTAGGCCCTTCGATGCTGATATCCGTCTGGTAAAAGTCCAGGGCCTCCCCGAATTTCATGCCGCGGTAGCCCAGCCCTTCGATGTGGAACTGGTGGAACAGGGAGAAGCCATCGTACATGTTTTCGAAGGAAAGATCGGCGGCGGTTATCCCGGCGCCCTCGAAGATCTTCCTGCCGGTCATGCCGGTCTCCGCCTGGACCTCATCCAGAGTTGGAAGCAGGCTCCTGGGCGTGCCCCGGCTTGAAGCATGGTTGAGGATATATACGGGCTTCTGCTTCATGTCCTTGGCCCGTTCGGCGGTGGTGAAGAGGTAGGCCGCCGATACCATCACCGGTATATCGTTATCGAAAAGGCTCGCCGGTTTGGCTATCCACCGCGCGGCCAGGTAATCCTCCGTCGTCAATTGCTCGGGCCGGTGCTGGGCCCAGTACCCCTCCGGGAACAACAGGCCGTTCCTTCTTGAGTTGGCCATGAAGGGGGCCATCATATCGTGGGATTTGCCGTACTTGGTGCAGTATTGGGCGAATTGCAGCGCGGTCCCGTAGGACCCCGGAGGTCCCCAGATGGTCCGGCCCGGTCCAACCGCGTAAGTCCCGGAAACCTCCTCCGCGGAGCTAACCCCACCCTGGTTGTACCGGCCCTCCAGGTTATGCCAACCCTTGAGCACCAGGCAGGTGTGAGCACGGCCTTCCCCTATTGCCTGGGCGGCTACGACGATGGCGTGGGACATACAACCGGGACCGTACATGGTGAATTTGACGTTGGTGAGCTCCGGCATGTTCTTCAAGATCCACTCGGCGCTCAGCTTGGCGATACCGTCCAAGGGATCATCTGTTTGGTTGTAGGCGTTGATAACGTCCATTGGAAGGGGATCGCCCGCCTCCCAGTGAGCCCCCGTGGTGGTCACCGAGTCGAGGACCAATCCGTCAATCTGGTCCGGCGAGACACCGGCGTCCTCGATGGCTCTTCTTAAAGCCAGGATACTGTTGGCGCCCATGGTGGTCTCGGCTTTCCCGTCCCAGCGCCGGGCGGTCGGGGAATGCCCGATGCCGACGGCCGCCACCTTACCCTTGTGTTCCCATATCCCCAATCCCTCGGTGAACCTATGCATTTCAGCAGGGGCATTTTGGGTAGTCATGATTCACTCCTTTGTGCGGACCTTAAACGGGCCCGAGAAATAGGCTGGTGGAAAATCGTCTCTAGCTAACTACCCGCCACTCGGGGACTTTTTGGCCGTTTGCCGTCGCCTCGAACACGACCTCTACGCTGGCCCCCACTGGGACCTGGTCCACCGGTGTTCCAGGGAGGTGAGAATACATCTGGATATCCGGATCGTCGTCCAACATGATCACCGCCAGGTTGAACGGCTGATCGTCCTGAAGCAGTCTGATGGGGCAATCGTAGACCACCCCGTAGT
>JADFPM010000148.1 GCA_022562335.1 Chloroflexota bacterium | reverse complement strand
GGCCCGTGTTTCTCCAATTCCGGGGAGGCCGAGGCATCCTCACCGGACTGGGCGGGATCTTGATGATGGCGCCGGTGGCCGCAGCCGTTGCCACCGTGACTTTCCTCATCATCACCCTGGTCAGCCGTTACGTCTCCCTGGGCTCGGTGGTAGGGGTGACCATCGGCTGCCTCTTCATGGTGGCCCTGACGCTGGTGGGGATGTACTCCGGAGTTTATGCCGTGTACGCTGTCATTGGCGGCGCAATCATCATCTGGCAGCACCGGGACAACATCCAGCGGATCCGCCAGGGCAACGAAAGACGGTTGGGAAACCCGGCCCGGAAAGCGGGATAGCCGGGCACCCGGCGGTGGACAAATTTGATCCCAGGCCAATTTCAGGCTGATTCCAGGTACATTCCATGAAACTTCGCTCCCCGGCCAGCCTGAGATTTGGCATCAATAGCCGGTTCTCCCCGGAGAGGATCTGAATCCGCCGGCCCTGAAATCCAGCGTGGCCATCGTGGGCGCTACGACTTGGGGGACGACCCTGGCCGTGATCTTGGCGGCTAGAGACCGTCCGGTGACCCTGTTGGCCAGGAGCGAGGCCGAGGCCCAAGAGCTGAATGCCCAACGGCAGCACTCCCGGTTCCTGCCGGGGGTCCCCTTCCCCGAATCCCTAACGGTAAGCAGTGACGTCGGCCAGGCCATCTCCCCGGCGGAATTGATCATCCTGGCCGTTCCATCGGAACACTTTCGGCCAAACCTCAGCCGGGTGAGCGAGGCCATATCCTCCGGCGCCACCATCTTAAGCGCCGCCAAGGGCCTGGAACTGCCCCAGGGCAAGCGTATGAGCCAGGTCATGGAAGAGGAGTTGCCCGCCCATCTCCATCCCGGCATTTGCGTGCTGTCAGGGCCAAACCTGGCCCAAGAGATCATACGTGGCAAGCTTTCGTCCACCGTGGTGGCGGGGCAAGACCCGGATCATTGCCGGGTGGCCCAGGACATACTCATGTCCAACACCTTCCGGGTGTACACCAGCGACGACGTGATCGGCGTGGAACTGGGCGGCGCATTGAAAAACATCATCGCGTTGGGCGCCGGCATTGCCGACGGTTTGGACGCCGGCGACAACGCCAAGGCCGCGTTCATCACCCGGGGACTGGCCGAGATCACCCGGTTGGGGGTGGCCGCCGGGGCCAAACCGTTGACCTTCGCCGGGCTGGCCGGGCTGGGAGATCTGGTGGCCACCTGCTCCAGCCGCCTGAGCCGCAACCATTCCGTGGGGCGGCAGCTGGCCGAGGGCCTCAGCTGGCCAGAGATACGCGGGACCATGGACAACGTGGCCGAAGGCGTAAACACGACCAATGCCGCCCTGGCCATGGCGAAGGACCTGGACGTGGAAATGCCCATCGCCCAAACCACCCACCGGGTGCTGTTCGAGGGGCTTTCTCCCCAAGACGCCGTGGCCCAACTGATGGAGCGGCCGCCCCGGTCCGAGTGGTAGAAACCAGGTAAAAACATTCAGAGATCCATAGGCCACTCAAGAGAAGAGGTCCGATAGATTCGGTTGAGCCCCAGAGCTACTTCAACGCCCCCAATCTCAACGACGGGACCGTCTCCAGCAACCACCGGCCTAGAATCCTGCGGTGGCACGGCTGTTCCGCCTTTTCGAAGCAGAGCAGGGTGAAATCGCCTTGGGACGCCGCCCCGTCAAGCCACTCCTGAAACTCCGGCACCCCCAGGCGGCTCACGGCCAATTCGCCCCGGTACTCTGTTTCCAGCCCGGTAAAGTCCATGGCCCCCGCCTGATAGGCTTTGAGCAACTCCCGAGTGGGGTACAGGAACGGCAAAGTCTCCCATTGTGTTTTCCGGCCCCGGGGATGGCCCCTGGAAACCCGGTACGCCTGACCGTGCCAGTCTTCCGGGACGTAATAGCTGGCGGTGTAAAGCATCACACGCTCCAAATCGGGTGGTTCGCCGCCTCCAATGCCGTTGGTCCGGCAGCGGCAGCGTCTGCTGCGTTTCCAGGGGTTATGGTTCGGAAGCCGCACCCGGCGCGGTGGTGGGCGCCCCACCCGGTTTGATCACTTGGCGCAACAAGAACAGCACCGCGCCCAGCAGGATGATGCTCAGATAGCTGATGGCCCGGTCCACCACCACCAGGGCGGCGGCGGCATCAAAAGAGAGACTCGACAAGCGCACCACCAACCCAACGACCCCCGACTCCACCACGCCCAACCCGCCGGGTGTGGGCGCCAGGGTGAGCAACGAGCTGGCCAGCGCCACAAAGGTCACCATGGGTAAACTCAGGTCCACGCCCAGAGCCATCCCCACCAGGTACAGGCGAAAAACCTCAGCCAGCCATCCCAGCAGGCCCAAACACGTCAGCAAGGGCACCCTTTGAAAGCTGCCCAAGGTGCCGTCCCGGAACCTCTGGTAGCGGACGCTCAACCAACCAGGAAGTACCCGGTCCGCCAGGGACCTGGCCCAGACCAACGCCAATAAAGCCAATCCCAGAATAACAACCAGCGCGACCCCCGTGGCGGCCACAACCCACGAAACGCTATCTCCACTCACCAGCAACGGAGTGACGGCCAGCAACAGCGCCGCTACCAAAATGGCGTCCAGGATCCGCTCGGCTAGCAGGGTCCCCATGGTCCGCGAGAATGAGGCGCTTTGTTCCACCCGGTACAGGTAGGCCCGGTAGACATCCCCCAGCCGAAACCAGCCCACCGAGTTGACAAACCAACCCAGCAGCACCAACTGGCTGCAGTAAAAGATCGATGGCACGGGGGACGCCGGGGGTCCGGGGGTTTGGCCTTGCCCGTGGATATTCCTTAGCAGCCTCTGCCACCGGGCGCCCCGGAAGGGAAATGTGGCGTAGTGAACCAGGAAGGCCGCGGCCACCAGCCATGGATTGCTGTCCCGGATGTGGGACCAGGTGGCGCTGAGGTCCAGTTCGAAGCGGGTGACCAGAAATATCAGAAACGCGGCGGCCAGCGCCAGGGAGACCAACGTGGGTAAGGAAAGAACCCGCCGCCGGATGGAAAGCGGCCCATCCAGTTCCTGGCCGGTTCGGAACATTATATTTTAAATGGTCCCCATGTGGGTAAGGGTACAAGTACGGGGCCGGGCGGAGACCGGAAAGACATCGTCAGCGCAGCTTTCATCGTTTGCGCAGTTCACGGGGAAGGGTAAACGATACGTCCTCGTCCGCTCCGTTCAACAAGGTGACCTTTTCCGGCGCCAAGGCTTCAATGACCTGCTCCACCAACACTTCCGGCGTGGACGCGCCGGAGGTGATCCCCACCTTTTTTATGCCTTCCAGCCACCGCTGGTCGATCTCCTGCGGGCCGTTGATCAGGTATGACGGCACGCCATTGGCTTCGGCCACCTCCCGCAGGCGGTTGCAGTTGGAACTGTTCTGAGCGCCGATCACCAGCACCAGATCCACCAGATGGGCCATCTTGGTCACCGCCTCCTGACGGTTGGTGGTGGCGTAGCAAATGTCGTTGCGCACCACCGCTCCGGAGTAACGTTCCTTGATGGCTTTTATGGCTTCGGCCGTGTCGCCCACCGAAAGGGTGGTTTGGGTCAGGACAGCGACCTCGGCATCATCCGGAAACTCGGGGATCTGGGAGCCGGCGGTGTCGTCGACCAGGATCATTTCCACCTGGCCCATGGTCCCGCGGACCTCTTGGTGCCCCCGGTGTCCCACCAGAAGAACCTTTTTACCCTCTTTGTGATACTTTTTGGCCTCGTTATGAACCCTGGTCACCAGGGGGCAAACGGCATCTATCACCCGCAAGCCGCGCTCTTTCGCCTTTTCAAAATCCTCTGGGGGAGAGCCGTGAGCCGAAAACACCACGGTGGAACCAGGGGGAATCTCCTCAATGGTCTCCACCGTGATCGCCCCCTTTAGCTCCAGGTCGGCGACCACGTGGGGGTTGTGGACGATCTGATGCTTGACGTACACGGGAGACCCATATTTCTCCAGGCAGATCTCCACCACTTCAACGGCCCGAACCACCCCGGCGCAAAAACCCCTGGGGGAACTAAGCATCACTTCCAACGATTTTCCTCCCAATGGCCCGCGGCACGGCTGCTGCAACCAGAATCTGCGTGATCCGAATGCATTTTAAATCAAACCTTGTCTTTGATCAGGTGCAGGTATTTGTACCCAGATCCAGTGTTGAGCAGCACGATGGTTTCTTCGGGCCCCAAAAAACCCTCCTTGACCAACCGTTTCAGGGCCACCAGGGTGGCGGCGCCTTCGGGGCAAGCTATGATGCCTTCGGCGGTGGCCATCTCGTACATCGCATCCACCATCTCCGAGTCCTCCACGGCCAACGCGGTGCCGCCGGTCTCGCGGATGGCGGCCAGTATCAGGTAATCGGCAAAGGGCGAGGGCACGCGGAGCCCGTCGGCCAGCGTGGCGGCGTTTTGCCACGGTTCGGAAACCTCTTTACCCTGCTGGAAAGCCTGGACGATGGGCTGGCAACCGGTGGCCTGCACCGCGATGAATTTGGGCTGGGGACCATCGATCCATCCCAGTTCCCGCAGCTCTTGAAAGCCCTTGTGCATGCCGATGATGCCGGTGCCGCCGCCGGTGGGATAGATGATGGCGCTGGGGAGCTTCCACCCCAGTTGCATGGCTATCTCCAGGCCCATGGTCTTTTTCCCTTCGGCCCGGTATGGTTCCTTCAACGTGGACAGGTCGAACAGGTTCTGCTCTTTTGCCACCGCCACGGCCTCGCGCCCGGCGTCGTTGATGAGGCCCTCCACCAGGTTCACCTCAGAGCCGGCCAGGATACACTCTTTCTTGTTGGTATCGGGAACGTCCTGGGGCATGAATACCTTGGCTCTCAGCCCGGCCCTGGCGCAGTAGGCCGCCGCCGCTCCGGCCGCGTTCCCAGCCGAGGGCATGGTGAACCCCGGCGCGCCCAATTCGATGGCCCGGGACACCGCGGCTGAGATTCCCCGCGCCTTGAATGTCCCCGTGGGGTTGAGCCCTTCCTCTTTGATGTAAAGGTGGCCCAGGCCCAACCGGCGTCCCAATTCCGGAGCCTTCAGCAAGGGCGTGCCGCCCTCGCCAAGGGTGACTATCCGCTCAGGGTCTCCCACCGGCAACAATTCCTCGAACTGCCACATATTCGCCGGGCGGCCTGCCAGCGCGTCCCGGTCGACTTCGCGGCGCATCTTGGCTAGATCGTAGCGGGCAAACAGGACCTTGCCACAACAGGGGCTCACGCCGATGAGTTGATTGCTGGGGTAAGACTTCCCGCATTGGGTGCATTCCAAGTGGTCCAGATAACTAGCCACGGGGCGGCAACCTCCACCTAGAAGGGATAGGGCCGGTTGGGTCAGGGCGGTCAGGGGTGACGATTCACCGCCGAATATCATACATTACAACGGCATTGCTTGTAAGCGCAGCACCGTTTCGGGCTCTGGGACGGCTATCAGCTCTCCGGTTTTTTGCCTGCCACGCCTATGCTATAATCCCAACTGCCCAGAAGCCAACACCGAGGATAAACATGCCCGGCTACCAGAACATAATCCTGGAAAAAGACGCGGACACACATATCGCCAGGTTGACCTTCAACCGTCCGGACAAGCGCAACGCCCTGAACGACAGCACGATGGAAGAGCTTGGCGACGCCCTGGAGGATGTGGAGGCCGACGACTCGGTCCGGGTGTTGATCCTCACCGGGGCCGGCCGGAGCTTTTGCGCCGGCGGCGACCTGGAATCCCTGCCTGGGGGCGCCGAGCCAGGGGATTGGGCCTCGGAAAACGTGGACGATATCCGCCGGGGGTTTCGAAAAGTGCAGCGGTTCATGCTGTGCCTCCAGCGCATGGAAAAACCGGTCATCGCCATGGTCAACGGCTCGGCCGTGGGCGCCGGATTCGACATCGCCTGCGCCTGCGACATCCGTATCGGTTCGCCCCAGGCCCGCTTCATGGTTGCCTACGTCCGCATCGGCCTGTTCCCCGGTTTCGGCGGCACCTGGCTGTATCCCAGGATGTTGGGCAGCATTGGCAAGGCGGCAGAATTGTTGTTCACCGGCGACTTCCTAGAGGCTGAAGAAGCCTACCGGCTGGGTTTCCTAAACAAGTTGGTTCCCCAAGAAGACCTGGAAAAAGTCACCATGGAGATGGCGGAGAAGATCGCTTGCGGCCCTCCCATCGCCATCCGCCTGTCCAAGTTGATGCTGTATAAGGGGCTGGAATTTGACCTGGACACGGCGATGAAGATGGCCGCCGCCGCCGAGACCATAACCTTGACCTCCAAAGACCATCTGGAGGGAACGTCTGCCATTCGAGAATCCAGGAAACCAGTGTATAGGGGTGCGTGATGAATCCGGTCCTCGACGAACTAAAGGTTTTCACCGGCAACGCCCATCCGGAGCTGGCCAAGTCGGTATGTGAATACCTGGACATTCCCCTTGGGGAAGCGGAAGTGTTCAAATTCGCCAACGACAACACCTTTGTCCGCATCAAGGAGAATATACGCCAGAGGGACGTATTCATCGTCCAACCCACCTGCTACCCGGTCAACGACAACCTGATGGAACTGTTGATCATGATCGACGCCTGCAAACGGGCGTCGGCCGGGCGCATCACGGCGGTGGTCCCCTACTACGGATACGGCCGCACCGATAAGAAGGACCAACCCCGGGTGCCCATAACCGCCCGGTTGGTGGCCGACCTGCTGACGGCCGCGGGG
>JADFPM010000147.1 GCA_022562335.1 Chloroflexota bacterium | reverse complement strand
TACCAAAGCATCACGGATCAGAGCGGCGATCGAGATTCTTCGTTCCGCAGCGATCAAGCGTAATTTTTGAAGTAATTCATCGGGAATGGAAATAGTGGTGCGGCTCATGACATCATGATAGCAAACATGATGTCACATGGGCAATCGAAAACGGGCTACTCGTAGCCATCGGTCGTAGCCATCGGTCAGACGTCTGGATGGTGCCAGCGGTTGAGTTGAGGCGTGTCTGACTAAAACAGCGCGACGGGGTTCACCGGCGAGCCGGTGCCGCCCACCACCCGGAGAGGGTTGATGGTCAGCATGAACTCGTAGCGGCCCTCTTCGGCGCATGCTTCGGCCAGGGGTTGGAGCAGCGAGTTGTCCAACAGGCCGATGCCGTAGGCGAAGATGGAGCCGTGGACGCTCCAGGGTATGTCGTAGCCGTTGGGGGTGTGGTCCATCATGTCCCACACCAACACGCAGCAGTCGGAATCTTTGATGAATTTCAAGCAGGAGGCGTGCAGGCCGGGACGCAGGTTAGGGTCGCTGCCCCACAGGGGATTTCCGTCTTCGTTCCACTTCTCCCGGCCGCCGTAAACCACCAAAGCGTCTCCCGGCTCCATCTTGACGCCCTGCTCCTTGGCGATGTCCTCCAACTCCCAGGCGTGGATGGGTTCTTCCTGGGTGACGTAGGGTTTACCCCGGTGTTTGGGCACGTCCAGCAGCACGCCCCGGGTGATGATGCCCTCCTTCCAATGTTCCACCGAGCCCCACACGGAGCCGTCGAAGGTGATCACTTCATTGGGGTCGGCGCCGTTCCACATCCCATTGTGGTCCCAAACGTGGCACAGGGCGTCCAGATGGGTGGTGGCCGTGCCGTGGTAGGCGATGCCGTAGTAGTCGGTGGCCATGCCGCCGCCGGTGTCGCCCCGGGTGCTTCGTTTCATGAAATGTTGGGCCGGCGTGGGATTATTGGGGGCCGGCAGCTTGGGGAACTCGCGGCTGAGGGACACGGCCCGGCCGGTTTTGACCAGCCTGGCGGCGGCGGCCCGCTTCTCGTTGGTCACCATGTTTACGGCGCCAACCTGGTCGTCTTTGCCCCAGCGGCCCCAGTTATTGTCCTCTTTCAAATAGGCCGCTACTTCTTCTTTGGTGGGTATTCGTCGTTCCACTGGCCGTTCTCCTTGATCGTAAGTGGGGTTATCGCCCGTTTAAGTAAAAAGGCAGGTTGGTTATTTGACCTGTCCTTGAACACAACTGAAAAACCGGTCCATGGTGGTCTTGGCCACGGTGCCCATCAGGCGTTGCCCAACCCGGGCCGCTGCGCCTCCCACCTGGGAATCGGCGTTTACGGTGACCTGGGTCTTGCCCCCGGTCTCTTCCAATTTGATGTCGGCGTGACCGTCGGCGAATCCCATTGGCCCGCTGGCGTTTATCGACAATCTGAAAGACTGGTTGGGATTCATCTCGGACATGGATATCGTGGCGTTGTACCGCCCGTTGATGGGTCCCAGGGAAAACGTCACGGTGGCCTTGTACTGGTTATCTCCGGTGGCTTCCATGGACTGGCATCCGGGAATGCACTTGGATAGGGATTTGGGGTCGGTCAAAGCGGCCCATACCTTGGCCGCCGGGGCGTCGAATGTATAAGAGCCGGAAAGTTGCATGGTTGTTCCTTATTCCCTTTGGTCTGCCAAAAGCAGCAGGTCCAGTAATACCTGGGCGCCGTCGGCGCAGGCCTGGGGTGTGGAAAATTCCAGGGGCGAGTGGCTTATGCCGTCGATGCTGGGAACGAATATCATGGCCACGCCGGTGATCGCGGCCATGGCCTGGGCGTCGTGGCCCGCGCCGCTGGGCAACCGCTCGGTGGCTAATCCGTGATTGGCGGATGCCTCGGCCACCAGGTCCTGCATCTCCGGCTTGATTGGCGCGGGGATCGTGGGCGGCAGGGCCTGAATGTCCACTGAAACCCCGTCGGACGCCTCAACCTCCGCGGCGTTCCGGCGGAACTCGGCCTCGGCGGCGGTCAGGGCATTGCTATCTACGTCTCGAAATTCCACGCTGAATGCGACGGTCCCGGGGACGACGTTGGTGGCATTGGGGCTGACCGAGACCCGGCCCACGGTGCCGACCCGGCAGATCTCCAACTCCGAAGCGATGCGTTCCACCGTCAAGATCAGGCGGGAGGCGCTGAGCAAGGCGTCGTGGCGCAGTCCCATGGGCGTGGTACCGGCGTGATTGGCGGCGCCTGCGACCTCCACCTCAAAGGCGGCCCGGCCGGTGATGCCGGTCACGACCCCGATGGGGGTTCCCGACCGGTCCAGGGCGGGGCCTTGCTCGATGTGCAACTCAAAGTAGGCGGATAATTCGCCGGGGCTGCGAGCCGCTTCGTGGATGCGGGACAGGTCTCCTCCGATGGCCTGCAGCCTGGTTTCCAGCCCAATCCCCTCCTGGTCCACCGCCGTCAGGTCTTCGGCCGCTAGGCTGCCGGCCATGGCGCGGCTGCCGAACAGCCAGTGGGGGAAGCCGGTGCCCTCTTCGTTGGTGAAGACCAGCACTTCCAGGGGGTGCCGGGTCGTTATTCTCTGGTCTTGCAGGGTCTGCAGACATTCGATAGCGCCCATCACTCCCAGCGCGCCGTCATACTTGCCGCCCGAGGGCACGGTGTCGATGTGGGAACCCAAGGCAATGGCGGCCAGGCCGGGTTCCGACCCATCCCTGCGGCCGATGATGTTTCCGGCAGGGTCGATCGTGACTTCCAAGCCCACTCGCCGCATCAGGTCCATGGTGTGGGCCCGGCCCTCCACGTCAAAGGCGGAGAAGGCGACCCGCTGCATCCCCTGATCGGTGTGGCCGATGCGGCCCAGGTCCTCCAGGGAGTGGTTCAGACGTAAGGCGTTGATTTTGGGTGAGGGCATAATTTACCAGGAACCTATTTCGCACCGCCGGCGTGCGATTTCTTAGATGTTCGCTCAGGATGGGTTAGGGCCGTTCTCGTTGAAGGTAGATGTTCTCAATCATGAGATCGAAACCGTCGAAGTCGGCGCACGCCCCGGCTGCTGACAGAAGACCTCGCGCAGGCGCCTCTTGTTGTTCCAGCATAACCAGGTCCTCGGCGGAGACCAAAGCAGCCATCGGTTTCCCCCGCCTTTGTACTAGGAACCGCTCCCGGTTGTAGGCAACGCGGCTCATCAGTTCGGATAGGTGTTTCTTTGCGTCAGCGACATTGATCGTTTCGGTCATGGAGGTCTCCATAAGGTCGATGTGTCAAGTCGACAATATAACACGGTAACGGGCGGGGTCGAGCCAAGTTCGAATGCCGCCTATAGAAGCACTTTACTACACCAGCACCTTGAACCCGTAGCGGGGCCGGTTTAGCTTGCCCTCGCGGAAGCGGGACATGCGCAGGGTGGAAATGTCTATCGTCGTGGCTTTGCCGTCCAGCATCAGCTCGGCCATCAAGACACCCACCATGGGAGACAGCTTGAAACCGTGGCCGCTGAACCCGGTGCAGATGTAGAGTCCGTCTATGCCTTCAACCCGGTCCATGATGGGATGGGAGTCGGGCGTGGATGTATACAATCCGGCGTATCCGGTGGTGTATTCCGCCTCGGCCATCACCGGGATGCGGCGGGCCAGGCGGGTCCAGACATCCTGAATGAACCGCTGGGTGGGGCGGGACGCGAATAATTCCGGGTCTTCCACCACGTCCTCCATGTTGCCGTTGCCCACCAGGGTGAGGTCGGTGCTCTCGGGCCGGAAATATACCAGGTTGGCGATGTCGGCCCCGCCGGGGTGGTAGGGCAGCTTGTCCATGGGGCGTCTTAGATGGATCACCTCGTGGCGGGTGGCCTCCAGAGGCAGGTCGATGCCGTGTTGCAGCAGAAACCGGCGGCTCCAGGGCCCGGTGGCCACCACCACCGCGGGTGTCTCGATGCGCCGGTCCCGCGTAGTCACCGCAACCACTTTACCTCCGGCCACTTCGATGCCCGTGGCGGGACTCTGGAGCATGACCGTAGCCCCCATATCCCTGGCCCGGGCCGAGTAGGCCGCGGCCGTGCCCGAAGGGTCGGCGTATCCCGATACGGGCTCGTAGGCGATGGCGGCACAGTCGTCGAGGTAGAACCCTGGAGCGATCTCTTGGGCTTCCTCCCGACTGATGATGCTGGTCTGGATGCCGCACTCCTGCTGCATGGCCACGTTGGCATGAAAGGCCGGCAGGTCCTCATCACCGGTAAAGATCAGGAACCCGGTTTGGGTCAGACCGCAATCCCCGCCGATGATTTGGTCGAAGTTTTGAAAGATATCCAGGCTTTGCCAGGCCATATGGGCGTGGACTTCGTTGGAATAATGCATGCGGACCACGCCTGAAGACCGCCCGGTGGAGCCGGAACCCAGAAGATCGCGTTCCAGCAAGACGGAGTTGGTCAACCCGCGGGCGGCCAGGTTGTAGATGATGCTGCATCCCATCACACCGCCGCCGATGACCACCGCTTCAGCAGTAGAACCCATTAGCCATTCCTTTGTGGCGCCCGCGATTTAAATCGCCCTGCGTTCGATTTTGCATAGTCCAGGGCTGGAAGATGCCCCGCTCCAGATGTCCCGGCTCCGTCGAGGACTCGCGACGAAGTCGGAGGTTCGCCCCGATTGCGATCGGGGCCGGCTCAGCATGACCAGTTCTCTTGGATAGATGGACACCGGCACTTGGAGCGAATTTTCGGGTAAGTCAGGGCTGAAACAAAGGGCGGCCCGGCACGTTGACCCGGATGCTGTAGATCCCGGTTCGGGCGGTGACGAACAGGGTCATGTTTCGGGGACCGCCAAATGCCAGGTTGGAGGGCAATTCGGGGAATTCCAACGTGCCCAGGTGCCGGCCCGAGGGGTCGACGGCCCAGATACCGCCTGCGCCGGCGATGTACACGTTGTCTTCCACGTCCACCTTGATGCCATCGGGATTGCCTGTCGCCGTCACGTCCATGTCCACGAAAACCGATGGTTCGCCCAGGGAAAGGTCCGAATTTACCGGATAAGCAAGAACCTGGCGCTTCCGGGAGTCGGCGATGTACAAAATGGATTCGTCGCTGGTGAAGGCCAGGCCGTTGGGGAGGTCCATGTCGTCCCTGAGCAGGGTGATGGAACCGTTGGGGTCCACCCGGTACACGCCGTTGAATCCCTGTTCTCCCGTGTCGGGCGAAATCCCAAAGGGCGGGTCGGTGAAGAAAATATTGCCCGATGAATGGACCACCAGATCGTTTGGGCTGTTCAGGGGCTTGCCGTCATATTGCCCCACCAGCGGGACCATGTTGTTTTCATCCGAGATCCTGGAGATCTGGCGTCCTCCATGCTCGCAGGCCAGCAGACGGCCCGATGCGTCGAAGGTGAGGCCGTTGGAGTTGCGGCTGGGCGTGATGAATTTTTGCACGCCCCTGCCGGGCACGAACCGGAAGATGGTGTCTCCCGCTATGTCGCTGAATAATAGATAACGGTCAGGGTGCCAAACCGGCCCCTCGGTGAATTGGAATCCCTTGGCCAGCACCTCCGGAGATTGCTCGGGCACCAGGTCGCGAAGGGTATTGGGCATCGCGTCACCTCAATTTTGCGTGGGGCAAACTATTCCTTGGTCGGCTCATCCATGAACGAGCGAAAAAACTAAAGCACCGAAACGTCAGCCATGGAATGCCATGCGACACATTTTACACCACTGGGCTTGTAGAAAGGTTCTGTTCTGGACCCCCAGCGCCTCAGAAAATGGAAGACTGCCGGGCACTTGTCCTGCGGTCCCACTTGTATATAATTGGCCTTAACGGCGGCTGCATGAGTCCGCCGGGATACGTCTGGAATGACAAAAAATAGGGAGGAATAGCTATGGGCGCGACGGAAAAGATCGCAAAATGGGTGGTCAACACCAGCTACGAGGATATCCCGCCCGAGGCTATCCGCGTGGCCAACGAGTCCTGCTTCGACCTTCTGGGGGTCATCCTGGCCGGATCGACCGAGCCGGTGGGAGAGATCATTCGGGGTTACGTGGAAGATCAGGGCGCGGCGGCCCAGGCCACAGTGCTGGCCTCGGGCTTGCAGAGCTCATTGGCCAACGCGGCCTTGGCCAACGGCACCATGGGCCATGCCCTGGACTACGACGACTTTGGCGGCTTCGGGCACCCCACCGTCGCCATCTTCCCGGCCCTTTTGGCCATAGGTGAAAACTCGGGCGCCACGGGACGGGACCTTCTGGAGGCCTACGTGGTGGGGTGTGAGGTCGGCCTGGCCCTGGCCTACACCACCAAATACAACCAGATGGACAAAGGGTTCCACAGCACGGCCGTCATCGGGCGCCTGGCCTGCACCGCCGCCTGCGCCAAGCTGATGAAGCTGGACGAGCACCAGACCATCATGGCCCTGGGTATGGCCGGGTCCATGTCCAGCGGGCTGATCCACAATTTTGGCACCATGACCAAGCCATTGCACGCCGGCCTGAGTTGCCGCGACGGCGTCACCGCCGCCCAGCTGGCCCAGCGGGGAATGACGGCGGGAGACCAGATAATCGAGCATCCATTTGGATTCGCCAACACGGTATTGGGCGAGGGCATCTACGACCTGGACGCCATGGCCGATAACCTGGGCAAGCCATTTCGCGTTCAGGACGCGCTGATGATCAAGAAGTATCCGTGCTGCGGCGGCAACCACGCCATGCTGGACAGCCTGTTCGGCCTGATGCGGGACAACGATTTCACCTATGAAGACGTGGAAAGCGCCGAGGTCGATCAGTCTCATCT
>JADFPM010000146.1 GCA_022562335.1 Chloroflexota bacterium | reverse complement strand
CGTCTATATCACGCTTGATGGCCGGCGGGCATCGCTCGACGATGGCGCTGCCACCTGAGGCCAATCCTCGCACCCGGTGGATGGCCGCCAGGGTTGCCGGTTCATCAAATGCTATCGGGGTGTCTGGATCTCCCCCCAACCACCAAAATAGCCTCACCATGCCAAAGCCCACATCGGCCACTATGCCGGGCGGCGGCCCCAACGGCGAATCGCGCTGAATTTCTTCCACCAGGCCTGCCACCTGAGACGGGGAAACGTTTATCTTGATAGTCAGGTAAGGCTCCGGGTCTCCGCTCCACCCCAGATCGGTGATCCGGTCCAAGATGGACGAATATTGGGGACCGTTCAGGGATGTTACGCCAATTGCATCGGCCTGTTGGAGCATACGGGAGCATTCTTGGGCGCGGCGCTCCACAAGTTCGGTGCTGGGCCCTTCGAAGAGCGCCAGAACCAAGGGTTGACCATCACCCGGTTTCTCCAACAGGCGGGAGGCCTCGCCGTTCAGCACCTGCACTCCCTGAGGGGAGTAAGGCTGGTCCAACAGGTCGCGTCCGGCTTCCAAGGCGGCGCCGATGGAATCAAAGGGAGCGGCCAGGGCCTGGGAATGGGCGGGCAGAGGCGCCAGTTTGAACGTTGCTTCTACGATCACTCCCAGGGTGCCCAAAGACCCGGTGTAAAGCCGGTTCAGATCGTACCCGGTGACATTCTTGACCACTTTGCCGCCGGCTTTGGTTTCCGTTCCGTTGGCCGAGACCACGGCTATGCCGATGAGCCAGTCGCGGGGCAGCCCGTAGGCAAAGCGCCGGGGCCCGGAGGTATTGGCCGCCAGGATGCCTCCGGCGGTTGCCTTCTGCGCCAGTGGGGCTTCCAGCGGCAAAAACATGCCGCCTTGGGCCAATGCATCCTGCAGCGTGGTCAAAGCGATCCCGGCCTCCACCGTCACCGTGAGGTCTTCGGGCTGGAAATCAAGGACCGCATCCAGCCGTCTCAGGTCCAAGACCAAATCCATCTTGCCGGGGATGTTGCCCAGGGCCATCTGGGTGCCGCCTCCCCGAGGCAAAACCGCTAAATTCTCCGAAAAAGCCCAAGCCATCGTCTGGGAAACGGCCTGTCGGGTAGCAGGGCGTATGGCCGTCTGGGGGACGAGTCCGTCTACGGCGTAGCCGCCCAAAAGATCATCCGCGACCCCGGCATCTGGGCCGAGGATGGCCGTTAGCTGGGCTACTATGGAAGAGTGCACGCGCTAACCGCGCTTTGATAGGATTGGTAGAACTGTGGAAAAAGCTCTGCGTCACACATAGTACTCGCTGGTTGACAAGTAATTATCTCAAAGAGTGGTTCGACAAGCTCTCCACGAACAGAGGAGGTTCCTTACTCCCGTTCGTCCTGAGCTTGTCGAAGGATGGTCCATTTGGGACGGACGGGTTTTGAGATAGTTGCTAAATAGCTCCCTGGCATGATTGAAGTCCTTTTTTGACCTCACTAATGGATTCGGCAGGCTCTTTTTTCCTTTCAGCGATGAGAGCGAGGTCCCGAAGGTCCTCCAGAAGTTTGCGATATTCACTTATAGCTAGAACGACGGATATTTTTCTCCCAGACTCATCTACCAGATAGCGAGGATTATTTCGGGCCATCGGCGGTCCTTCAGCTAGGCGATTTGGGGCGAATCGAAGAATCAATCGTGGTTCGCATCATATTATAATCTCGTCTAGAGCATCCGATAAGGCCGGCTGGTTTGCGCCGTGGCTACGGCGACATTCCCGGTGTGGGACGATAGGCGGGCGGTTGGTAGGGTTCGCCGTCGGGGAATATCTTGCCGGGGTTCAAGCGGTTCTCCGGGGCAAAGGCGTCCCTCACCTGCCGCATGGCATCCATGTCTTCGCCCGAGTACACCAGGGGCATGTATTCCTTTTTCTCAAGCCCCACTCCGTGCTCGCCGGTAAGGGTCCCTCCAGCGGCCACGCATATCCTGAGCATCTCGCCGCTGGCCTCGGTGGCCCGGTCCAGGGCGCCGGGCTCCCGCTCGTCGAAGAGGATGCACGGGTGGAGGTTGCCGTCGCCGGCGTGAAATACGTTTGCTATGGTGACGCCGTACTGACGGCCTATCTCACCGACCTCCGCCAGGACCTGGGTCAGTTTGGTCCTGGGTACCACGCCGTCCACCAGATACATGTTGGGGGCGATGTTGCCAAAGGCGCCAAATGCGCTTTTGCGGCCCAGCCACAGCTTGACCCGCTCCTGCTCCTCTTGGGCCACGCTGACCTGCACCGCGCCGGTATCCCATAGGCACGCTTCAACCCGGTTCCCAACCTCGTCGACCTCTTCTTGAAGCCCTTCCAGTTCGATGAGCAACACGGCCCCGGCGTCGTTGGGGTAACCGGCGTCCATGGTCTTCTGTATGGCGCGGATGGTGACCGCGTCCATCATCTCCATGGCGGCGGGGACGATCCCCTGGGCGATCACCGAAGATACTGCGGTGCAGGCCGAATCTATGTCGGGAAACGCGCCCAGGAAGGTCTTTACCGCCTGGGGGACGGGCAAAAGCCTGACCACGATCTTGGTGGCCACGCCAAAGGTGCCCTCGGAGCCGACGAACACCCCCCGAAGGTCGTATCCGGGGGTCTCCCGCACGGGGGAATGGGAATCAGGGCGGCTGCCCAGGTTGACCATGGTCCCGTCTTCAAGCACCACTTCCAGGCCCAGGACGTGGTTGGTGGTGGTGCCGTAGGCCAAACAGTGGGGGCCGCCGGCGTTTTCCGCGATATTGCCGCCCAGGGTGCAGGCCCGCTGGCTGGAGGGATCCGGAGCGTAGCGCAGGCCGAATTTGCGTACGTGGGTGTCCAGGTCCAGGTTCACGACCCCCGGCTCCACCACGGCCGCGCGGTTTTCCACGTCAACCTCCAGGATGCGGTTCATCCTGGTAAAAGAGATCTGCATCCCGCCGGGAGCGGCGATGGCTCCGCCGCTCAAACCCGTTCCCGCGCCCCGAGCGGATACCGGGATGCCTTCTTGGTAGGCCAGGGCCATGACCCGGCTCACCTCATCGCTGGACCCCGGCAGGACCACCACGCTGGGAATGCCCCGGTCGACGGAGCCGTCGTATTCATATACCAGCAGATCGTCGGGGTGGAAGACCACGTTGGCGTCCCCGACGATATCCCGGAATCTTTCTAGAAGCTGTGCCCGGTCCATTCGATAGGTTCTCCGGTAAAATCTCAGGCTGTTGACCGATAAATCGAATTGGCGCGCTTTTTGGCTTATTGCTTGTTGGAAATCATAGACCAACGAATCGGCCTGTGGCAAGAAATATCCATGACGTTGATTGCGCGGTTGGAGACCGGGGAGAGATGCCATCCAGAGGCTGAATCATCAAGGGCCATCTCGTTTGATGGGGTTTTTGTTTGCCTGTATACTGGGGGCCGGTTTCCCCGTTGTGACCCATTTCCCATTTATTTGAAAACCGGAGGCGTCCATTGGAATTTGATATCGCCGTTCTGGGTGGCGATGGGATCGGGCCGGAAGTCACCGAGCAGAGCGTAAAGGTGCTCAAATCGCTGGAAAACCTGTTCGGGCACCGGTTCAATGTTGAGGAAGGCGACGTCGGGGGCGCATCCATCGACAAGCATGGGACCCCGGTCAAGGCCGAGGTGCTGGATATGGCGTCATCGGCCGACGCGGTCCTCTTTGGCGCCGTGGGCGGTCCCAAGTGGGACGATCCGTCGGCCTCCATGCGCCCGGAAGACGCCATACTCCAGCTCCGGGCCCACCTGGGCGTGTTTGCCAACATCAGGCCGGTCAAGGTCTACCCCTGGCTGGCGGATTCCAGCGTGATAAAGGCGTCGGTGATAAAAGACGTTGACTTGGTGATGGTGCGGGAGTTGACCGGAGGGCTATATTACGGACTGCCCAAAGAGCGGATAGAGACACCCCAGGGTATCTCAGCGGTGGACACCATGCGCTACAGCGACGTGGAGATCAACCGAATCCTCCGTGTGGGCTTTGAGTTGGCCATGAGCCGGCAAAAAAAGCTGGCTTCGGTGGATAAGGCCAACGTCTTGGAATGCTCCCGGTTGTGGCGGCAATTGGCCACCCAGATGTCGGAAGATTATCCCGAAGTCCAATTGGAGCATGTGCTGGTGGATTCCTGCGCCATGCAGCTGATCCAACAGCCAACCCGGTTTGACGTCATCGTGGCCGGAAACACCTTTGGCGATATTCTCACCGACGAGGCGTCGGTGCTGGCGTCTTCCATGGGGATGCTTCCGTCGGCCAGCCTGTCGGATGTTCCGGTGGCGGGGCGGCGAATCCCGGGATTTTACGAGCCCATCCACGGCACCGCGCCGGATATCGCGGGCAAGGGGGTCGCCAACCCCATCGGTTCCATCCTGTGTATGGCAATGATGCTTCGGTACTCCCTCAGCCTGACCGAAGAGGCCGCCTGTGTGGAAAGGGCCGTGGACCAGGTGCTGCAGAGCGGTCATCGCACCGCCGACGTAGCCGGTGGCGGCGCTGCCATCAGCACTGCCGAGATGGGCGACCATGTGATAGCCGCTCTGGGACCCGCCGAGTGACCCATCTGGAATACCCCGAACGTAGCCATCGGAAATTCGGCTGGGGAGGGCCATCCCCTTGGGGGCTTGCCGCAGGGGCGTGGCCGGGAGCCTTGAGAATCATGCTTTCCCCCTGCCGTGGTCTTGTCCATGAGCGCTGAACTAGCCATCGCCATAGCCGTGTTTTTGGCCAGCGCCGTCTCGGTTTGGTTTCTAGGCGTGGGTCTGGCTAAATACGGCGATGCCCTGGCCTCGTTGACCGGGATGGGCCGTATGTTCGTCGGCAGCATTCTGATTGCCGCGGCCACCTCATTGCCCGAGCTATCCACCATCATCTCCGCGGTGCGTTTGGACCCTCCCAATCCCCAGTTGGCCGTGGGGAATGTCTTGGGCGCCAACATGCTGGACGTTTTCATATTCGCCATGGTTGCCTTGCTATTTGGAGGGCGCCGGTTCCTGCAGCAGATATCGCCCCGGCAGGGGTATTTGATAGTGCTGGCCGCCGCCATGACCGGGGCCGCCGTGCTGCTGGGAGCGGTGAAACTGGATTTCAGCCTCTGGCGGGTGGGGCTCTCATCGTTGATCCTGCTGGTGATTTACGGCGTTGGGATGTGGGTCGTGTTTCAGAAGCGTTCTTCCGGCGGGGCTGATGAGGAAGATGCCGGATCAGCCGGTGGGTTGACCCTCTCCCGCGCGTGGATGATGTTCGGGATGGTTTCGGTTGGGGTTATCGTCGCGGGCATCGCTTTGGCCTGGAGCACCGACCGGGTGGCCGATATCACCGGTGTTTCTTCCAGCACCCTGGGATTATTGGCGGTGTCGCTGGTCACCACCTTGCCGGAGCTTTCGTCCACCGTGGCGGCGGCGCGCATGGGGGCGGCCGACCTTGGCGTGGCGGGTCTTTTCGGAAGCGCTGTGTTCAACGCCTCGATCCTGGTCTATGCCGATCCTTTTTACCGTGGCGGGATCCTGGTCAACCAGATGGAGCCTGCTCATTTGATCGCCGGCAGCGTGGCCTTCGGGTTGATCCTGGCGGCATTTGCGTTGGTGATGGGCCGCAACCGCCTCTCGGCTCCAGTGGCGGCGGGAGGGTTGGTCTTGATGGCCGGGGCATGGGTGGCCGCTGCCGTGGTCATAGGGACATTGGGCGCGGCCTGATCTGGGTCAGGGTCCGCTGCCGTGGTCCTGGGCTACGCGGCCGAACATCTGGCTGAGTTCCTCCCGCGCCGGGCCCGGCGGCAACGTGGAGACGGCGGCGTCCCAGGTGGCTCGGTATTGGGGTAGGAAGTCCGGCGATACCTCCCCGGCGGCGGTCCTTTGCCGGTAGACCTCCAGAACCGTAGTCAATCGCTGGCCCAGCCAGTCCCCGCCCTTTAGCTGCCACAACGCGTCCAGGTACGAACCGTCGCGCTCCAGGGAGATCCCCAGATCCGGCCACCATTCCCGCCGGGCCTTGTCGTAGGCGATGTATGCCAGGGATTCCACGGCCGCTGTCTCTTCGCCTGATTCGTCCAGCGCCGCCGTCATCCGGGCGGCGAAGACGGGATCGGCAGCGATCAGCCGGTAAACGATCCTGGCCGGTGGCGAGACCACCGGGTCGCTATTTTTAACAACCTGGGACGCGGCGCGAATGTCGCTGCTCAGGAGGGCCACGGCCGCTTGGGGCTGTTCCCGAATGAAGCCATCCAGTGGGTAGGCCGGCTTTTCGATGATCCTAAGGGCGGACCCCGGCTTTTTTTCGGCAATTCTAGCCACCGTCCGGTGCAGTTGAGTCAGATAGGGCTCTTCGACCCGAAAATTCCCAGATGGATATTGCAGGAGCAGGTTGATCCCCCGGTCGATCTCTTCGGGTTGCGCCGTTTCGACGATATTCAGTTTGCGCATCAGTTGTGGCGGTGTTAAAAGCGTTCGCAGGTGGAAAGGCGCCACTTTTATCAAGTCAGCAACCGTATCTGGAGACAAGGTCTGAACGATCTTGGAGGCCAATGGGAGGTCGGCGTCCCGGAACAATCCCAGGAAAAGCTTCACGTCTTCTTGCGGTTCAAATCCCGTGCGTTGCAGGAACGCGGTTAGCTCCCTGCCGCCCGCCGCCGGTTCAGCGGCGCCGGTGGCCAAAACCAGGTCCACCACCGTGCCAAACGTCTGCAGCCGGTCCACAAAGCTGGCGGTGGCCTGGAGGGTGGCGCCCTGGGGGAGCACCGGGGCCCT
>JADFPM010000145.1 GCA_022562335.1 Chloroflexota bacterium | reverse complement strand
CAAGTTGGCGGACACCGGGTTGCCCCTGCGGTCCACCGAGGACATCCGGGGCGGGACGAAAGAAGAGAACGCCGAAACCATGCGCCGCATCTTCGGGGGAGAGGCCGGCCCGATAAGAGACATCGTGCTGCTTAACAGCGCCGGTGTGCTGCTGGCCGGAGACCGGGTGGATACCATCGAACAGGGCATCCAGACGGCGGCGGAGATCATCGACGACGGGGCCGCCCTGGAAAAGCTGGAAGACCTGGCCGCCTTGAGCCAGAACCTGGAATGACCAAAGCCCGTGGCCATGACCTGGGACGGTTCCATCGGGCGCCGCAGACGAGACGGTAGCAGATGCCCAACATACTTGATGAGATAGTAGCGGCTAAAACCACCGAGCTGGCGTTGCAAAAAGCCAAGGTGGATCAGCGCGAGCTGGAAACCCGTATCTCCACCCAGTCTCCGCCGCTGAATCTATCGGGGGCATTGATGAGCGGCGGCGTCAGACTGATCGCCGAGATCAAGAAAGCGTCGCCATCCAGGGGATTGCTCTGCCCCGATTTCGACCCGGTCCAGCTGGCTCAAACCTACGCGGACAATGGCGCCGCGGCGATCTCGGTGTTGACCGACCCCCGGTTTCAGGGTGAGCCGGAGCATATAGCCCAGATCAAAAGCTCAGGAGCCTCCCAGCGGGCGCCGGTGTTGCGCAAGGATTTCATTTTCGACCCCTACCAGGTCTACGAGGCCCGCGCCGTGGGGGCGGATGCCATCTTGCTGATCGTTGCAATCCTGGAGCCCGGCCAACTCAAGGAGTTGCTGGCCCTGAGCATGAGCCTGTGGATGCAATGCCTGGTGGAAGTCCACGACCAGGGTGAGTTGGAGACGGCATTGACCGCGGGGGCCGAGATCATCGGCATCAATAACCGGGACCTGCGCACCTTTAAGACCGATCTGGCGGTGACCGAGCGAATCGCCCCGCTGGTGCCCCGGGGCAAGATAATCGTCAGTGAAAGCGGTATCAATAGCAAAGAAGACCTGGCCCGGCTGGGCGCGTTGGGAGTCAACGCGGTGTTGGTGGGGGAGGCCCTGGTGACCGCCCCCGACGTGGCGGAAAAGGTCAGGGAATTGACCGGGCAGGCCGTCCCGCGATAACGCCATGATCAAGGTCAAGATCTGCGGCATCAGAAAGCTGGAAGAGGCTGAAGCAGCCGCCCAAGCGGGGGCGGATTTCATCGGCTTGGTCTTCGTTCCAGGCAGGCCCCGGCGGCTGGAGATCGATGATGCCAGGAAGATCACCGCTGGGATCAAAAAACTGGGAGCCGGCGCGCCCCGGGTGGTGGGTCTTTTTGCCGGTCAGCCGTTGGACGAGGTCAACCGGACGGTCCGGGAATGCGGCCTGGACCTGGCCCAGCTGTGCGGCCGGGAACCGTTGGATTATTGTGGCAGCACCGGGGCGGATGTCATCAAGGTCGTCCACGTCGCCGGAGATATCGAGGTCAGTCAAACCGCCGGTAAGGATGATCCGGGACCACCGGGGCTGCGAGAGCTGGAAGAACTGGTGGAATCCTACACGGGCCAGGGCCACATAGTCACATTGGACCGGCTGGTGGACGGCATTCCCGGTGGCACCGGCCAAGGCTTCGATTGGGACGTTGCCGCCCACCTCTCCCGCCGGGGACATTCCTTCATCCTGGCTGGAGGCCTCACGCCGGAGACCGTGGCCCAAGCGATAAAAACCGTCCACCCCTGGGGCGTGGATGTGTCCAGCGGCGTGGAAACCAACGGTGTGAAAGACCTGGATAAGATTCGAGCTTTCATACGTAATGCGAAGGGCGAGACGAAAAAGGCTGACTCAAGAAGGGGCATTATCTGATGGCCGAAAATGAACCGGCGAGGATGCCTGATGACCGAGGCCGTTTCGGCGACTTCGGAGGTAAATTCGTTCCCGAGACCCTGATGGCCGCCCTGATCGAGCTGGAAGATTCGTACAACGAAGCCAAAACCAGCCCTGCCTTTCAAGACCGGCTGGACCATCTGCTGCGGACCTATGCCGGGCGGCCGACGCCGCTGTACTACGCCGAGAACCTGACCAGGCACTCCGGCGGGGCAAAGATCTACCTGAAGCGGGAAGACCTGGCCCACACCGGCGCCCACAAGATCAACAACGCCCTGGGGCAGGCCCTGCTGGCCAAACACATGGGGAAGGAGCGGATAATCGCCGAGACGGGGGCGGGCCAGCACGGGGTGGCCGCCGCCACCGCCTGCGCCATGTTGGGGCTCCAGTGCATCGTCTACATGGGGTCGGAAGACATACGGCGCCAATCGTTGAACGTCTATCGCATGAAGCTTCTGGAGGCCGAGGTGATCCCCGTGGAGTCGGGCACCCGCACCCTGAAGGACGCCATCAATGAAGCCATCCGAGACTGGGTCACCAATGTTGAAACCACCCACTACCTGATAGGCAGCGTCGTGGGCCCTCACCCCTATCCCATGCTGGTGCGGGATTTCCAGAAGGTCATCGGCCAAGAGGCCCGGCGTCAGATATTGGAAGCGCAAGACCGGCTGCCAGACCAGGTCATAGCCTGCGTCGGCGGCGGCAGCAACGCCATCGGCACCTTCAGCGCGTTTATTCCCGACGAGGCGGTGGAATTGATCGGGGTGGAAGCCGGCGGCGAAGGCATCTCCACCGAGAAACACTCCGCGACCCTCAGCGCCGGCAGGCCGGGAGTGCTCCACGGTTCCATGTCGTATCTGCTGCAAGACGCCCACGGCCAGGTGGTTGAGACCCACAGCATATCCGCCGGGTTGGACTATCCGGGGGTCGGACCGGAGCATAGCTTCCTGAAAGACTCGGGCCGGGCCAGTTACGTGGCGGTGACCGACGACCAGGCGCTGGAGGGTTTTCACCTCCTCTGCCGCACCGAGGGCATCATTCCGGCGTTGGAGTCGTCCCACGCCATCTACCACGCATCGAAAACAGCCGCCGGGCTAACTCCGGACCAGAGCATCCTGGTTTGCCTCAGCGGCCGGGGCGACAAAGACATCCATATAGTTGCCGAGGCGTCGGGCATAGAAGTTTAGCCGGCCTGACTTTGATGCAGACTGGGCGGTTGATATAATAGGCTGCCGTTGGCCCGGCCCAGTCGCGGATAACGGCCCGTTTTTTGAACCACCGGCCCAGATAAGCCGGACCCCCGAAAGGAGAGATCAACATGGATATGGGATTGGAAGACAAGGTCGCCATCATCACCGGTGGCAGTGAAGGCATCGGCAAGGCCGCCGCCCTGAGCATGGCTAAAGAGGGGGCCAGGGTGGTTATCGTGGCCCGGACACAGGAGACTTTGGACCGGGCCGCCGAAGAGATCAAGACGGCCACCGAAGGCGTGGTCCTGCCCTTGTCGGCCGATGTATCCGATAAAGACACGGCCCGGCGAGTGGTGCAGACCACCCTGGATAAGTTTGGCAGGCTCGATATCCTGGTCAACAACGCCGGCACCTCCATGGCCAAGGAGTTCGAAGAGGTATCCGATGAAGATTGGGAATACGACTTCGAGCTGAAGGTCTGGGGCGCGGTTCGCCTCATCCGCCATGCCATACCCGAGATGCGCAAGGTGGGTGGCGGGAGGATCATCAACGTGACCAACCTGGGCGGGCGAACTCCCGGACCCGCCTCCATGCCCACGTCCATCTCCCGGGCGGCGGGCATCGGCATCACCAAGGGTCTTTCCAAAGACCTGGCCAAGGACAACATCCTGGTGAGCACCGTCTGTATCGGCCTGGTCAAGAGCGGGCAGCACGAGAGAAGGTACCAGCGGCTGATCGAGACCAATCCGGGACTCACCATGGACCAGTTTTGGAGCGACACGGTCCAGCGGCGGGGCGTGCCCCTGGGCCGGATGGCCGAGGCCCACGAAGCGGGGGATGTCATCACGTTCCTGGCTTCCGAACGGGCCAGCTACCTGACCGGCATCGCCGTCAACATCGATGGCGGCAGCTCGGCGGTGGTTTAGGCGGCAGGATTCCCAGTCAAATCTAGGTTTACCCAACCGGGTCATGGCCTAGCCGCGGACCCGGCATGAAGCATGTGTACCGGACAAGAGAGCCGGAACCATTTGACCGGCCATAGGAGGACCCAGGTGACCAATTCCTATATGGAAGAACCGATGCTGCCCCAGCGGGTGCTATTGGGACCCGGACCCAGCTCTGTACATCCCAGGGTGCTGCAGGCAATGACTCTCCCCGTGGTGGGACATTTGGACCCTAAATTCTTTCAGATCATGGACGACGTAGGGGAGATGCTTCGCCAGGTCTTCAACACCTCAAACCATATGACGTTGCCCATCTCGGCGACGGGAACCGGCGCCATGGAAACCGCCTGCGCGAATATATTGGAGCGGGGCGACACCATGGTGATCTGCCGCAACGGGTTTTTCGGCGTCCGTCTGGCCGACATCGCGGAAAGGTGTGGGGCTGAGACCTACACCGTGGACGTTCCCTGGGGCCAACCGGTGGATGTTCAGGCCCTGGAAGACGAGCTTAAGAAGCACCCAAAGGTCAAAGCGGTGGGAGTGGTGCATGCCGAGACATCCACGGGAGTGCTGACTCCCCTGCCGGAGATTTGCGAGTTGGCCCATCGCCACGGGGCCGTGGTCATCGTGGACGCGGTGACCTCCCTGGGCGGGCACGAGGTCCGTATGGACGATTGGGACATCGACGTTTGCTACAGCGCCACGCAAAAGTGCCTGGGAGCGCCTCCGGGCCTCGCCCCGATAAGCTTCGGCCCCCGGGCCATGGATATCATCCACAACCGGGAATCCAAGGTGCAAAGTTTCTACTTCAACCTGAAAGACCTGGAGAGCTACTGGAACCAGACCAGGGCTTACCATCACACCTCGCCCATTTCCATGACCTATGCGCTGCGGGAATCGTTGCGCATGATGATGGAGGAGGGTGTGGACAACCGGATCAAACGCCATGCCCGGACCGCTGCCGTTTTGCGGGCGGGTCTGACTGCCATGGGCATCGGGCTGCTGGCGGATGAGGAATACCGGCTGAATCCCCTGACCGCCGCGAAGATTCCCGAGGGCATTGACGACGCCACGGTGAGGGGCCAACTGCTGAACGACTTCAACATCGAGATTGGCGGCGGTCTGGGGGAGCTCCGGGCCAAGGTTTGGCGCATCGGCTTGATGGGCGACTCGGCTCGGGAGACCAACGTGTTCGCCCTGCTGTCGGCGCTGGAGATCATCCTGTCCAAGTTGGACTACGAGGTGGCGGCGGGGGCTAGCTTAGCGGCCGCCCAGCGGGCGCTGGTAGATTTCGACGGTCAGGGGTAGGATGCGGTCTCTTTAAGGCTCGGCTAATCTTTGGACTCGGCCCGGTAGGCTTCGTCCAGAATATCCACCACGTGGCAGATACCTCCGGTCAGGCCCGAGTTGCGCAGACCCTGCTCTATCTGGATCATGCAGCCGGGGTTGGCGGTGACCACCTGATCCGTCCCGGTGGCGGCTATGCTGGCCATCTTGGTGGCCAGCACCCGGCCCGACATCTCTTCCTGTACCGTGGAGTAGATCCCCGCGCCGCCGCAACAAACACTGGATTGTTCCATCTCCACCAGCTCCAGGCCCGGAATCGACATCAAAATAGCCCTGGGCTGGCTGGTGATTCCCTGGGCATGGGCCAAATGACACGGGTCTTGATAGGTGACCCGGCGGTTTACCTGACCCTTGGGCGGTTCCCAGGGCAGGGAAGCCAGAAACTCGGTGATGTCCACGGTCATATCGCTAAATTGGCCCGCCTTCTCCCGGTATTTATCGTCTTCCGCCAGCAGGTCTGAGTATTCCTTCATGGTGGCGCTGCATCCCGCCGACGCGACCACGATGCGCTCCACGCCCGCATTCAAGAAAACGTCTATATTCTTCCTGGCCATCTCCCGGGCCATCTCCAGGTCGCCGCTGTGGGCGTTGAGGGCGCCGCAACAACCCTGGCCCACCGGCACGGCTACCTCGCAACCGTTGCGGTTGAGGACCCGCACCGCGGCATCCATGGTGGCCCCTTGCACCAGCGGCATGATGCACCCCGAAAGTAGCGCCACGGTCAGCTTTTTATCGCCCACTGCCGAGTATATTCTCGGTGAGGGACCGAAAAAACGGCTCCCCATCAACGGCAACTTGGACTCGAATTGGGCCAGGTGCCCCGGCAGCAGTTTCAGCAGCCCGGACCACCGCACCAATCGTTGAATCCCCCAACGTTGGTAAATGCGCAGCAGGTGGGCCCCCAACCGCATACGCGAGAGGTGGGGCAGCGCCGCCCTCAAGAACAGACGGCTGATACTGTTGAGTTCGGCGGAACGTTTGCCCTGTTTTAGCACCTGGGCGCGGGCATTCTCCATCAGCCAACCGTAGGGCACCCCCGACGGGCATACCGCTTCACAGGCCCGGCATTGCAGACAGAGGTCCCAGTGGGCGGCCACCCGGTCGGTGATCTCCAAGCGGCCCTCGTTGACCGCTTTCATCAGGGCCAGCCTGCCCCTGGGAGATTCGGTTTCAAGCCCTGTTTGGAGATACGTAGGGCAGGCGCTGAGACAGAGGCCGCAGTGAACGCAGCGGTAAAGGTCCGGTTCCGACGGGGCGTCGCCACCGATAAAACCTGTAAAACCCGGGGATCCCGATTCGGCCACTAGATTCCCCCCACGAACCGGCCCGGATTCAAGATTCCGGTAGGATCGAATTTTTCTTTGATTCGCCGCATGATCTCAATGCCCTGGGGAGTCTCCCCCCAAACGTCTATATT
>JADFPM010000144.1 GCA_022562335.1 Chloroflexota bacterium | reverse complement strand
ATTCCAAAGAGGTGATGGACGGGCCTCGTTTGGACCGGCTGGGACATCTGCGGGACGCCGACATCATCGCCGACATGAACGCCGCCGTGGACTTCCTCACAGCCAACTCCGCCATCGATAACAACCGCATCGGCGTCACGGGTTTCTGCATGGGCGGGCGTATCGCCTGGCTGATGGCCGCCACCAACCCCATCTTCAAGTGCACCGTGCCCTTCTACGGCGGCAATATCATGGGCAACTGGGGCGCCGGAGACACACCCTTCTCCATGACCGCCAACATCAACTGCCCCATGCTTTTCCACTTCGGCTCGCTGGACGGCAACCCATCGCCGGAAGACAGGGACAAAATGGACGCCGAGCTTACGCGTCTGGGCAAAGCCCATGAATTCTTCACCTACGAAGGCGCGGGTCACGCGTTCATGGACTTCACCAACCCGGAGCGGCATCACGAAGCGTCGGCCACGCAGGCCTGGCCCAGGACCCTAGACTTTTTCAACAAGCATTTGAAGGGCGCGGCCGTTTCCGCCTGACCTCGATTTTTCGTATCTGACCGGGGAGGGGTTATGCCGTCATCTTGGGAGAAGATTCAGGTAAGCGGCCAAGACATGGACCTGTATACCAGCGTGCCCGCCTACGAGTCCCATGGACCCGGGCCATTTCCGGCGGTGGTGGTCATCCACCCGGCCGGCGGCGTGGCCGAATTCACCCAGGGCATCGCCGACAAACTTGCCGGCGAAGGCTATGCCGCCGTTTGCCCCGACCTGTTTCACCGGATCACCGACCCCAGCCTGACCGACGGCGTGGCCAAGGCAGGTTCGTTGAAAGACCCCGAGGTCATCGCCGATGTGGACGCCACCGTGGACTTCATGCTGGCCCACTCGGCGATCGATAGCGGGCGCATAGGCATAACCGGTTTTTGCATGGGCGGCCGGATAAGTTGGCTGGCGGCCGCGGTCAACCCCCATTTCAAGGCGGCGGTGCCCTATTACGGGGGCAACTTGATGGTGATTCGGGGCGGCGCGGAAAAGAGCCCCTTCGACCTGGCCGGGGGTATCAACTGCCCCATGCTGTTCCACTTCGGCGAGAAAGACGCCAATCCGTCGCAGGACGACATGAGGAAGCTGGATGACCAGTTGACCAGGCTGGGCAAACCCCACCAGTTCTACATATATCCCGGGGCCGATCACGCCTTTGCCGACCATACGGGACCCCGGTACCACCGGGAATCGGCGGAGGTGTCCTGGCCCCGCACCCTGGAATTTTTCGCGGCCCATCTGAAAGGAGTTCCGGCAACCGGATAGGACCATCGGCCTCCTTTACCGGATGACGCCCCAGCCGATGGGTCTACAGGCATGTTTAGGTTGACACTCCAGGCAACGGGTAGTAGTGTTGTCGCCAAACGCCCCCGGCCCTCGGCCGGGGGCCAATTCACCAGAATCGAAAATAGAACGGAGGCTGAAATGGCTTATCAAGGTCTAATAGCAGAGACAGTCAACATCAACGGCCACAACGGGGATCAGATCGACGCCTACCTGGCCCGCCCATTGGGCTCTGGACCGGTACCCGGAGTGGTGCTGATCCATCACATGCCCGGCTGGGACGACGCATCCAAGGCCATGGCCACCAAACTGGCTTATCACGGATACGCCACCATCTCGCCCAACCTGCACTTCCGGGAGGGCAAGGCCACGCCCCAGGAAAACAGCGCCAGCGTCGCGGCTGCCGGCGGGATGCCCGACGACCGGACCATGGCCGACGTGGCCGCGGCCATCAGTTATCTGCGCAGCTTGCCCTATCACAACGGTAAAGTCGGCATCATCGGTTTCTGCTCCGGGGGACGTCAGGTTTACCTGGCCGCCGGTACCCTCTCGGGAATCAATGCCGCAGTGGACTGCTGGGGCGGTGGCGTCACCGCGTCCGCCGATCAATTGACGGACCGGCAGCCCGTGGCCCCCATCGACTTCACCTCCGGAATAACTTGTGCTTTGCTGGGTTTATTCGGCCAAGATGACGCCAGGCCATCCCCCGCCGATGTAGCCAAGACCGAGGAAGAATTGAAGAAGCACAATAAGAACTACGAGTTCTACATGTACGAAGGAGCCGGCCACGGCTTTTTCGCAGTGGACCGCCCCAGCTATCGCCAGCACGCCGCGGTGGACGGTTGGGAAAAGGTGCTCGCGTTCTACGACAAACACCTCCGCGACGGCGGCGGCTCCAACGGCCAGCAAGCCGGCCAAACCATGGAGCGCATCGCGGTTCCCGCCTAGCTCAAAACGGCGCGCCGGGCATAAAGCCGTGGCAACCTCACTGTAAGGTATAACGAGGCCCATCACACAACCCTCGGTTATGAACCGGGGGTTGTGTCTTTACCTGAAACAACTTTTCGCAGTCATACCGAATCATACCGCGCCCCACAAAGACTGTGACCTGGACAGCTAAAGAATCTACCGGGGGTGACACTATGGCTGATTGGTTTGAGAAAGTGACCTTGGGCGACCTGGTGGATAGAGCCGCCGGTCGGTTCGGCGACAAGGAAGCCCTATGCTTCGAGGGCCGGCGGTGGACCTTCAATCAACTGCAACAGGATATCAACCGGGCTGCCCGCGGGCTGCTTCAACTTGGCATTCAGCCTGGAGAGAAGGTGATTTTATGGATGCCGAACCGTCCTGAATGGGTGCACATCCTGTTTGCGTTGGCCAAGATCGGCGCCGTGCTGGTTCCCATCAACACCCGCTTTCGCACTTCCGATCTGGAATACGTGGTGCGTCAGTCCGACGGCACCACCTTGATCACCGTGGACCGCTCCGGCCCGGTGGACTACCTGGATATGGTGAGGCAGGTGTGCCCGGAAATCGAGTATTCCGATGCCAACGATATCCATTCTGAGACCTTTCCCGAACTGAAACGGGTCCTGATACTGGGTGAAAGCCCGTACCAGGGGACCACCCTCTGGGCTGATGTGCTAAGGCAGGCGGAAGCAAATCCCAAGGAAGATCTGAAGCGGCGGCAACAGCAAGTCGACCCCGATGGAATTGCCAGCATCATGTACACCTCCGGTACCTCGGGGTTTCCCAAAGGGGTCATGCAAAGTCACCGCATTGTCCGGATGGTAACCGACATGGGCAATCGAATAGGCATAACCGAGAAGGACGTGCTCCTGATATATCTACCTCTATTCCATGCATTGGGACTATGGCAAGGTCCTTTGATGTCGATGCTAACAGGCGCCCGAATGGTTCTTACCACCCTGTTTGATCCCCCGGAGACGCTGGAGTTGATTGAAAAAGAACGGGCCACCCGGATATTCGGCTTCGATACTCATTATCGCGACTTGATGGCCCATCCGGATATCGAGACCAGGGATCTGTCTAGCCTGCGCGCTTGCATGCTGGCTGCCGGGATGGCCAGCAGCGAACCGATAGCACGGGAGGCGCAGAAACTTATCGGTCCAACCATCACCGGCTGGGGCATGACTGAGTGCGGGATCCCGTTGATATCTTTTCTTGATTCTACAGAAGATGAGCGCTGTGCCGGTTCCGGTTATCCCTTACCCGGCTTCGAGTTCAAGGTGATCGACCCAGAAACGGGAGAGACTCTTCCCCCCCTTACCACCGGAGAGCTCTGTGTCCGGGGACATGGAGTAATGCAGGGGTATTACAAAAAGCCCGATGAAACGGCCCAAGCGGTGAATGCCCAGGGCTGGCTCCATACCGGTGACGCGGCGGTCCGGGATGAGGATGGGAACTATCGTTTTCTTGGCCGCTATAAGGATATGCTCAAAGTGGGCGGGGAGAACGTCGACGCGGCGGAAGTCGAAGCATTCTTGTCGGGGCATCCCGGCATTGAGCAAGTGCAAATCATCGGCGTACCCGATTCCAGGCTGAGTGAGGTGCCTTGTGCCTGCGTAGTACCCAATCAGGGCCATGAGTTGTCTGTTGCCGACCTGGATGCCTACTGCCGGGGCAAACTCGCCAGCTTCAAGATCCCCCGGTACCTGATGCCGGTCCCGGAATTCCCCATGACGCCCAGCGGCAAAGTGCAGAAATTCAAGCTGCTGGAGATGGCGTTGGAGACGCTTGATCTTCCCGCGGCATAAAAGTATGTGGCCGTGACATGACATTGACCATCCTTTCCCGCTTTAAGACCTGATCGTGCCGGGGCCGCGATGAAAAGGCCAGCATGATTAGGATAACTCGATCTTTATCTATCTAGTACTCCTTCAATATGAAACTGGTGGGCCAGGGGTTACCCCCCTCTCTCTCCCCCTTGGCAAAGGGGAGAGAACCGGCACCTTCCCCCTTAAGAAGGGGGAAGGTTGGGATGGGGGTCGTACCGCAAGCCAATGCATCAAAACCATCTAGATGTTGTACTAGGGCAAATCAAGGTAAATCATGCAACAGAACAAAGATCTCCTTCCTCTCCCTTTGGAAGGCATCCGGGTTTTGGACGCCACCCACATCGTGGCGGGGCCCTTTTGTTCCCTGATCCTGGCCGACATGGGGGCGGAGGTCATCAAGATCGAACGGCCCAAATCCGGGGAGCTCAACCGGAGCCGGGGGGATTTCATACAAAGCGGCGACGGCCGCAGCATCAGCGCCCGATTCCTGGGCCTCAACCGAAATAAGAAAAGCGTCACCCTTGACCTTAGAAATCCCACATGCAAGACGGCTTTCGAATCCATGGTCTCCGCGTCCGACGTGCTGGTGGACAACTGGGGTCCCGGAGCGCTGGAACGACTTGGCCTGGGTTACGGCCGTTTGCGGGAGATCAACCAGGGTCTGATCTACGCCACCATCACCGGGTATGGGGACAACGAGGGCTTGCAGGGCCCATATTCAAGCTGGCCCGCCAACAACCTGTGCGTCCAGGGCATGGGCGGCTGGATGGGCTTGATCGGGACGGGGGACGGCGGCGGACCGGCCCAGTCGGTGGGAGAGAATGTGGGGGATTCGGTGCCGGGACTTTGGACCGCATTGGCCATCGTATTGGCTCTGGAAACTCGTAGAAAGACCGGCCTGGGACAGCACGTGGACATGGCTATGTACGAGTGCATGGCGGCGCATACCCTGAGCAACATGGCCGCCTACCAGGCCACCGGGTTCGATGGACCACCTTCCCAAGAGAGCGCCATAGGCGCTGGCCTGGTTTTGCAAGCTCGGGACGGTCAGGTGGTCCTGGCCGGCGCCCGGCCGGAACGGAGTTGGGACGCCATGTGGCGCATGTTGGGCCGCGATGACCTGCTTCAGGACCCCAGGTACTTGGGAAAGGGGACCACTCCCGGCTTCTATTACGGCCAGATCGTCCCCGCCATCGAGGAATGGTCGAAAGAATTACCCAGGGCCGAGGTCTGCCGCCGGTTGACCGAGGCCGGGTTTTCCATGGGCATGGTGCAGACCATGGGAGATTTGGACCGATGCCCCCACATGGAAGCCAGGGGAATGTTCGTGGACGCGGGCGACACCTTCGGCGGCAGTTTCCGTTCCATGAAAACCCCCATCCGTCTCACCGGCTGCGTGGAAATGCCCGAGGAATCCCCACCACCGTTGGGGTCTGACTCCCAAGCTGTACTATGCGGCATCGGCGGCCTGACCCAAGACCAGGTGGAGCAACTCCAGCAGGAAGGCGCGATCTAACGCGGCTTGTTGACTCGTTTGACTTAGGATGCCGCATTCATGGTATCTTGCAACTTCCGGGTATTCGCCAAAGCTGTTCTGGTTTCGATCCGGCACTTGCCGATGGATATAAAGGAGCGCTAAACCATGCGCGAATCAAGGCTGCCCTCAGGCGGCGTCAACGTATTGATGGAGGTCAGAGCCAAACGGCAGGAGGCGCTGGATAAAGGGATCGACCTGATCGACCTGTCCATTGGGGAGCCCAAAGGGCCCGCTCTGCAGAGCGCCAGCGATGCGGCGGCCGTTGCCGTGAAAAGCCGCGACGAAGCGATGCACTGTTACCAGTACAACGATAGCCCCGGGGTGCCAGGCTTTGCCAAACGTTTTGTGGAAATGCACGTCCCCCGGTCCTTGGAAGACCAGGACGTCGACTATTTGCCGATCCCCGGCATCAAGCCCATATTGGGGATGCTGCCTTTAGCCTGCGGTTGCGCCCAGCACGAGATCACGGTGGCCACCACCACGGACCCCGGCTATCCGATCCCCGCCGATTGGTGCGGGTACCATCCCCTGGCCGGCCACTACGCCCTGTCGTTACACCCGGAGAACGCCTTCCGCTTCCCCACCCAGGCGATCCTGGGAGGCACCAACCTGGTGATGATGAACTACCCCCATAACCCCTCCGGCCAGGTTGCGGAAGAGGAGTGGCTGCGGGAACTGTGCCAATATTGCAGCGGCGAGAATATCCGCCTGTTCAACGACGCGGCTTACATCATATTGAGCCACGGCCCCGAGAGCGCCACGCTGTCCCAGGTGGCGGTGGATTTCCCCGACCTGTCTTGGGCCGAGGCTTTCACCGCGGCCAAACTCATCGGCAACGGCACCGGCTGGCATGTGGGGGCCATGGTGGGCTCTCCCGATTTCATCGCGGACCTGAAAGAGGTGAAGAGTAAGACCGACGCCGGTTTTGTCGCGCCCATGGCGGCCGGCGTGGAAGCGGCTTTTCAGAACGACCAGGCGGGGATCAAAGAGTATTGCGACATGTACCGCCGCCGGTTGAAAAGCTTGATCGACAGCATGACCCGCCAGGGGATGCGGCTGGCCATAGAACCGGCGGCCGGGTTCTTCACCCTGTGGCTGACCCCCACCCACGCCTTTGGCCAAAAGATCCAGGACGGCAGGGACTTCAACTTCAAGATGATCGACGAAAC
>JADFPM010000143.1 GCA_022562335.1 Chloroflexota bacterium | reverse complement strand
CCATGCACGCTGCCGTGGAGAGCATCCGCCCCGCTGCGGAGCTAATCAATCTGCAAGTCTTGCCGGTTCCGGACCAGGAAGAATGGATACAAAAGGTATCCCTATCTCATAGGGACGGACGGCAGCCGCGGCACCTGCTTGACCCCGCCGACCAACAGCATTAGCCTGGGGACCGGGTGATGATTTCGCCGCGATTCTGCATTTGGGAGAACACAACGGGACCTCCGGGGCTTCTTCCAGACGAGCCGTGTCCCAGCTATCATAAAAAAGGTTCGGAGAACTGATTTTGGAACAAACCATCGAACAACCTTCGGGACCACAATTCCCGTTTACCGCCATAGTGGGCCAGTCCAACATGAAGCTGGCCCTGTTGCTGAACACCATCAATCCCAAGATCGGCGGGGTGCTGATACGGGGTAAGAAGGGCACCGCCAAATCCACCGCGGTGCGTTCCCTGGCCGCGTTGTTGCCTGAGGTAATCGTGCTCCAGGGCTGTCCCTACAGCTGCAGTCCCGACGCCCGGCAAGGCTTATGCCAATGGTGCCAGAGCGGCGCCAACGACAACCCGCCGGTCAGCCGCCAGGTCCGAATCGTGGACCTGCCCGTGGGCGCCACCGAGGACCGCTTGGTGGGGTCCCTGGACATCGAGCAGGCCATCAAGACGGGAAACCGCAGCTTCGAACCGGGATTGCTGGCCGCCACCCACCGCGGGATCCTCTACATCGATGAGGTCAACCTGTTGAACGACCACCTGGTGGACGTGTTGCTGGACGCCGCCGCCATGGGGCGCAACTACGTGGAGCGGGAAGGGATCTCGGTGTCCCATGACGCCGAATTCATCCTGGTGGGCACCATGAACCCGGAAGAGGGCGACCTGCGTCCCCAATTGCTGGACCGGTTTGGCTTGGCGGTGGAGGTGGAAGGCAATCTGACCGCCGAGGAACGCCGGGAGGTTGTCCGCCGGCGCATCGCCTACGAAGCCGATGCCTTCAAGTTCATGGCCCGGTGGCGCAAAGAAGAGCAGCGTGAGCGCCGCAGGTTGTTGCGCAGCCAGCGGCTGTTGCGCCGGGTATCGGTGAGCGAAGAGATGCTGACCCTGATCACCGATATATGCGCCGGCTTTGAAGTCGACGGTATGCGGGGCGACATTGTCATGTACAAGACCGCCAGCACCATCGCCGCCTACGAGGGACGCACCAAGGTGTCGGTGGAAGACGTGCGCCAGGCCGCCCAACTGGCCCTGCTGCACCGGCAACGCCGCCAGCCCTTCCAACAGCCGCAGATGGTCACCGAGCAATTGGACTCGATGATCGACGAATTGCAGCATCAGCCCCGGCAGCGGGAGCCGTCGGACCGGGACTCCAACTCGGGTCCAGACCAGGATGACGGGGACCCCGACCAACCGGATCAACCGGAGAACCAGCCGCAAAACGATCCTCAAGACGACCCTCAAGAGCCGCCGCCGGAGTCCGATGACGCTCCCGAAAACTGGTCCTCTCAGGACCAGGTATTCGAGATCGGAGCCCCCTTGTCCATCGCCTCCCTCCAGGTGCAGCCGCCCGACCGCCGCGCCAGAAGGTCCACCGGCCGGAGGGCAAAAACCGTCAGCGGCTCGTCCATCGGCCGCTACGTGAGCGCCAGGCCGCCGGTGGGAGATGTCACCGATCTTGCCCTGGACGCCACCCTGCGGGCCGCGGCGCCCGCCCAAAAACGGCGGCGAGAAGCGGCGGAATCGAGTGAAAACCTCGCGGGCGACGACCTTCCGGCCCTGCTGATCGAGCCGTGGGACGTTCGCGAGAAAGTCCGGGAGACCAAAACCGGCAGCCTGATCATATTCGTGGTGGACGCCAGCGGCTCAATGGGCGCGCAGCGGCGCATGGTGGCGGTCAAAGGAGCCATCCTCTCCCTGCTGTTGGACGCCTACCAGCGCCGGGACCGGGTGGCCATGATCGCATTTCGCGGCGCCGGGGCCGAAGTTCTTCTGCCTCCCACCGGCAGCGTCGATCTCGCCCAGGCATGTCTGCAGGAGATGCCCACCGGAGGCCGCACCCCGCTGAGCCGGGGATTGCTGACGGCGCTGGAGGTGGTCGAGGCCGAGAGGATGAAGGACAAGGACGTCCTGCCCTTGCTGGTGCTCCTATCCGACGGGCGGGCCAACGTGGGTTTGGAGACCGCCGATTCCGGGCAACCTTTGGGCGCATCCGGCGCGGCATCTCAGGTATTGGCGGCCGCCGCCGAGGTAGAGCCGGTGGCTGGCCTAGTTCGGCAGCAGCACGTCCCTTCAGTGGTCATAGATACCGAGACGGGGTTCATACGCCTGGAGCTGGCCCGCACCATCGCCCTGGCCATGGACGCCAAATACATCCAATTGGAAGACCTGCGGGCCGAAAACCTGGCTGACGCCGTGCGCGATGAGCTGCCGGGCTTAGAGGCCCGCCCGTAGGGGCGCACGGCCGGCGCCCCTAACCGTGACGGCAGCGCCAGGTATTTGCACGCCACCGGCGAGATTGTTACCCTTTAGTTGCGCTGTCAGTCAACTACCCCGTCCCGTGGATGGCGGTACCAGGGGGCTAATGGCGCGGAATACATCTCAAAACTGTCTATCCAAAATGGACCATCCTTCGACAGGCTCAGGACGAACGGACAGAAATAACGCCCTCCGTTCGTGGTGAGCCTGTCGAACCATCCGTTGAGATAGTCACTTAGAGGCAGGAGGATTCCTTTGGCTCGTTTCATTTCCACACCCGATATGGACAAGATGCTGTCTTTGTCCAAGCGGCGGGGTTTTATCTTTCAGGGCAGCGAGATCTACGGCGGCCTGGGCTCCACCTGGGATTATGGCCCCCTGGGCGTTGAACTGAAGCGCAACGTCAAAGATGCCTGGTGGCGGTCGGTGATCCAGGAACGCGACGACATGGTGGGGCTGGACGCTGCGATCCTGATGAACCCCAAGGTATGGGTGGCCAGCGGCCACGTGGAGAATTTCTCCGACCCGCTGGTGGAATGCAAGGAATGCAACCGCCGGTTCCGCACCGACGACCTGGAACGTCCTTCCGCGGAAGGATGCCCGAATTGCGGCGGCGAACTGGGCGAGCCCCGCCGGTTCAACCTGATGTTCAAAACTTTTGAAGGCCCGGTGGAAGACACCGCCCACGAGGTGTTCTTGAGGCCCGAGACGGCCCAGGGGATCTTCGTCAATTTCGTCAACGTGGTGACCTCGTCACGCAAAAAACTGCCCTTTGGCATCGGCCAGATCGGCAAGTCGTTCCGCAACGAGATAACCCCCGGAAACTTCACCTTCCGCACCCGGGAGTTCGAGCAGATGGAGGTGGAGTACTTCGTCAAGCCGGGCACCGACGAAGAATGGCTGCACAAGTGGGTCCAGGAACGTATGTCTTGGTACCTGGATTACGGGATACGCAAGGAAAACCTGCGCCTGCGCCGGCACGGCAGCGACGAGTTGGCCCACTACGCCAAGGATTGCTACGACATAGAGTACAAGTTTCCCTGGGGCTGGGCCGAGCTGGAAGGGATCGCCGACCGCACCGACTTCGACCTGCGCCAGCACTCGGAACACAGCGGCCAGGACCTCAGGTATTTCGACGAGGAAACCAAGACCCACTACTTCCCTTACGTCATAGAACCCTCGGGGGGCGTCGACCGGGCCACGCTGGCTTTCTGGTTGGACTCCTACGACGAGGAGCCCGAACCTCCAACTGGGGATGGCCAGGCAAGGGAACGGTGCGGGTCGTGCTGCATCTGCATCGCAAACTGGCCCCGGTCACCGTGGCGGTTCTGCCACTCAGCCGCAACGAAAAGCTGACGCCCACGGCACGGGAGGTGTACCGCCAACTCAACCGCCATTTCAAGACCCAGTTCGACGATGCCCAGAGCATCGGCAGGCGCTACCGGCGGCAGGACGAGATAGGCACCCCTTATTGCGTGACGGTGGACTTCGACACCCTGGACGACCACCGGGTGACCATTCGCGACCGGGACACCATGCACCAGTCGAGGGTGGCGATATCGGACTTGACGTCCATTCTCCAAGACAAGCTGGAGCACGGCTGGTAGCGTGGTTTCGAAAAGGCGTTGACTGGCAACCCCCCGGCTTATCCCATTTCTATGCGGCTAAGGCAAATCTCCCAGCCGTAGGTTTGTTCACCGTAGGGGCACGGCATGCCGTGCCCCTACAAAAATCTTGCCCGGTCGCAAGCGGTGGCAGAAGCATGATGTACACCCTGGTTGAAGGCCGAAAACGCCGTTGACACTAGAATCTGGTGCCTTTACACTCGAATCCCAGGCCATTTGAATCTTTGTCTCGTAATACTGGTTGGAGACCAAGTAATCTGGCGAATCCCTGAGGATAGGTCTCGAAATGGCGCCACTGGCTGCTGGTATCCGGGGTTTAGCGACGTTATTGGTTTTGCTAGCCGCTGTGGGCTGGTTCGTCAGCCTGCCGTCCGCCCACGCCCAGGAGCCGCCCACCCACATCTTCTCGGGAGTCGTTAACGTCGACGGCGGTCACCCGCCCGACGGAACAGCCGTCTCCGCCTGGATCGATGGCCATGTCGCCGCCAAGACAACGGTCAAGGGCGGCGAATACACCTTGACGGTGGAGCAGCCCCGGGGAGAATCCTACTCGGGGAAAACGGTCATCTACCGGGTCGGTGAAGTGCAAACCGGCGAAAGACAGATGTGGGCGCCGGGTGGAAATACGGTAGTAAACCTGAATGCCTATCAGGGCACATCCGGCGGTCAAGACAGGTTGCCAGGCCGATTTATCCGCGAATGCGTCAACAATGCGCTGGGCCGGTTGCCATCGGGCCCGGAAGACATGACGGCTCAAGAGATCAGCAAAGTGCTGGAATTGTGCCCATCGCTAAAAGGCCGCATGGGCGCTCTTTCCTCAGGTGATCGGGGCGACGGGTCATTTCGCAACGGGTCGATCCAAATCGAACGGCAGCGCATCGAGCAAGAACGCCAGCGTCAGCGCGTGGAGCAAGAACGCCAGCGCGCCGAACAAGAGCGCCGGCGTCGGGGCATCGATCAAAATCTGAAATCGCATATCTTTGAAGGGATCGCCATCCTCTCCGGCGGGCCTGCCGAAGATGGGACCGGCGTGACTGCTTATATCGACGGGGTTCGAATCAGCGGGACCAAGACAAGTGGCGGCCGGTTCCGCCTGGTGGTGCCCCAGGCTGAGGGCCAGTCATTCGCGGGACGAATGGTGGAGTTCAGAGGAGTCACCGCGCAGGGAAGAAGATTTGAGTGGCTCACACCGGCTGATTGGACCGGTGGAGTGACGTCGATCACGCTGGGCCCCGAGGTCCGATTTTCGTCGAGCGGCGGCCCGGTGGGTGTCCCGGACCCGGCGAGTATCCCCGACCCGGTTACCCTGGAGTGCATCCGGGGCGTCTTGGGATATCTGCCCTCCGGTCCGCAGGAAATGACCCAAGAGCAGCGTAATACGGCCGGCAGCGCCTGCCCGGGAGCAAGGGGCCGCATGGGGCAGGTGCTTAATACCAGAGCGGTGGACCAGTCCAACCAGGAATGCGCGGAACGGGTTTTGGGGTATTTGCCACTTAGTATCCAATCCATGAGCGGCGAAGAAACCCAACGCGTGGAAGCGGCCTGCTTTGGTGGGCAACCGATTTCAGATGATCCCGCGCCCGATGGAGAACCCAATCGGGATTCCAGCCGGGGTCCCACTCGGGGATTCTTTACCAATTCGGCCTCGGGCGACTTGAACGACCTGAACAAATTCATGGACCCCACCACGCTGGCGGTGCTGGGCATCCTGCTTACTTTGGTGGCTTCGTCCCTCTCTCTGTTCAAGGGCAACTAAGGGTGGCCGGTGTGGCAAGATGAAGCGCGGGGACCCTCTTTACGACAACACCAAGCCGCGTTGCACCGGGGGATCATCTCCGGGGACTTTGCGGCCCAGAGCGGCCACCGCTTGACCCAACGGTGCGTGAGGGAAGCCCGCCCCAATCTCAATCTGCCCAACGCAACAAAAAACCGCCCCGGCCGGCTAGTTGGAATCCACGGGCGGGGCGCCATTGGCCTGGTTCTGGCATCGTCTGGAAAGGTGCCGCCGGCAAACGCCCTCCAGCTGTCGTAAAGGGCGTTCAGAAATCCTACCTTACTTGGCGCTCTTCCTCTTAGACCGCGCCTTGGAAACCTGGCCGTCCGCACGGGATGAAGCGTCCACCGGCTCGTTATTGGTCTCAGGCGGTTCGTCCTCCGTGGGGGTTTCGGCCGGTCCCACCGAAAGGGATTCAGCCACCTCTTCCCAAAGCGGGTCCCCGGTGATCTCCAGGGCTGGGGACGAGTCCCCAGGCCCCGCTTCGAGTGATTCCTGCAACGGGTCCGCCCAACCCTTCACCTCAGACAACGCCTCCAGAGATTCCGCTTTGAGCCGGGAGACCTGGGTGTAGATCCGCTGGGTTTCCATCTCTTCCTGGGCGACCGCTTTCCCGGCGTTCTGATCGCGGCGAAAGTCCATCAAAACGTCTTGAATCGCTCGTTTGCGGCTGTCGGTTATGGACATGACAAGGAATCCCTCGGAAAGGAGGTGCGCGGGTCCTTTCAGCCGCTCCGGCTGAAGTACAGCGACGCGTTGCCGAGCGTCTTGAGCATCTTCTGTTTCGCACGCCGGCAGACCCCTTGGATCGCGTCGGGGCTCTTGCCGGTGATTTCCGCGGTTTCATGCACCGACTTCTCTTGCACATAGCGGAGCTCGACAATTTCTCGATAGTCTTCAGGCAGCTTCGCGATGGCCAGCTTGACCGCCTGGATGCTTTCATCACACCCCATGATCGAACTGGGCGTGGACCCGTCGCCAGAGACGGCATCGAACAGGTTCAACAGCGAGCCTTTGGCGTCGGCGACGGCTTCCACTTGGTTCCGGCGGTCATCGTGGGCGAAATTATCATTGCAGTCCCGCTCGATGCGATCACGCTTTCTGCTCTTGTCCCTGCGGTTGGCACCAGCGCCCAGGTCG
>JADFPM010000142.1 GCA_022562335.1 Chloroflexota bacterium | reverse complement strand
TATTTCGCGGTGGGCCCCCGGCCTGCCAATGGCCGCACCTATACCATGGACGCATGGTGGAACCCGCTAGGGGGGAAGGTGCTCGTAGAGACCTAGTATCTCTGCTAGTTCAAAGGTGTGTCCCTGCTGAGAAGTCCTCAACTAAGGACTTCCCGCCAGGGATAGGTGGGGACACATCTTCAATTGTTTACACGGAGAGGTAATGCCCAAACTTTCACCCAACGCAATAGCTATTCTCAAGCGGAGATACCTGCTGCCCAGAGAGACACCGAATGAGATGTTCACACGAGTTGCTGCTGACATAGCTAGCGTAGAAGAACATCCGGAGCTATGGGACCACCAGTTCTGGACGATGATGACGAGTGGAAACCGGAGAAACTAGAGAAACAGGTGGCGTTGGCAAATGCCAGTTCTCCCGAGTATGGAGTGTTCCACTGTGGCGCTGACAAGTTGGATGCGCGTGGTCGGTTGGTGGCAAAGAGCCTGCCCAAAGGGCGAGGCAATGTACGCACCGAATTCATCAATCGTAGAGTCGTTACGATCTCATCAACGTATCTGGTGGGGACATCGTTTGGATCCGGGTCAACGAGGCCCAAGACTTCAACGGAATATCCCTGGTGGGTGGCTGGAACCTCATCGTTCTGCCATAACCCGGGACTAAACCAAGAGGTTAACGTGAGGCCGCCCTAGTGGCGGCCTCACGACTCTCACATCTCCTCCAAGGAGGAACCCCCCATGACAAAAGTGCGAATGTTGGCCTTGATGGCCGTGGCGGCGCTGCTGCTGGTCTTCCCGGCCGTGGCTTTCGGCCAGCAGATCCCGCCCCACCTTTCGGCCGTGACCGCCAACGTCGACGGCGCGCCTGCTTCGAACGGCACCGTCGTCACCGCTTGGATCGACGGAAACCAGGTGGCTTCAGGCGAGGTCACCGACGGGGTCGCCATCCTGATCATTTCGGGAGACGCAAGTTTCACCGGGAAGACCATCAGCTTTAAAATAGGCAATTTCGACGCCGCCGAGACCGATACCTGGGAACAGGGCGGCCACGTGAATCCGGAGATCACCATCTCAGCCAGTTCCGTGATGGAACCAACCGCTGTACCCGCCACGGCCGTGCCTGTGGTCGTGGCTACCGCTGAGAAAGGGGATAAAGGCGACAAGGGCGATACCGGCTCCGCCGGCGCCACCGGGCCCGCAGGCCCCGCCGGTGCCGCAGGCGACAAGGGCGACGCAGGCCCAGCCGGTTCCGCCGGTTCCGCCGGCACTGCCGGAGCCGTTGGCGACGCAGGCCCAGCCGGAGCCGCTGGCACCGCTGGTGAAGGCGGTGGTGGACTGATTGGGATCATCGCGTTGATCTTGGCCATCGTAGCCATTGCGGCTGCAGGCGGAGCATTCGTCATAGGACGGAGAGCCTGACGGCCCATCTCATCTAAACAAAAAGGCTAACAAGATGGACGCTGAAGATGATCCCTCAGCGTCCATCTTGTTGCTCCGGGGCGGTTCGCCGAAATTTACAGCTACGCGAAGCCATCTGGCCACTGCGGGGAGATTAAAACCGCCCTAACCCGTCGTCCGTAACACTTGTAAATCTCCGCACTATACGTCAACATATAACTTTGCTATCCTATGTGTCGTTTCATGTCGAAAGAATTTTAGGAGGACCCGATGTTCAAAGTAAGGATTCTGGCCTTGGCAGTCATGGCGGCTTTATTGCTGCTATTCCCGGCTGTGGCTCTCGGACAACAAGTGCCGCCCCACGTGTCGGCCATATCCGCCACACTGGATGGCGAGCCCGCCGCCGACGGCACCGAAGTCACCGCCTGGATCGATGGCGAACAGGTCGGCTCGGGCATCGTGGCAGACGGCGTTGCCGTCCTGGTGATCTCTGGCGACGCCAGTTTCACCGGCAAGACCATCAGCTTCAAAGTCGGCGGTTTCGACGCCAACGAGACCGATACCTGGGAGCAAGGCGGCCATAAGGACGCTGAACTGTCCATCTCCGCCAGCAGCACCATGGTAGGCGGCTCAGCATTGGTATCCACCGCTTGGGCCGGATTGAACCAGTTCTTGGTCAACGGAACGGGGATCACGCTGTACCTTTACACCAGGGACACCCAGGGCGCCGATGGCACTACTGCGGTCAGCGCTTGCACCAGCGACGGATGCCTCCGGGCATGGCCTCCTCTCTACACCGACGACGACCCAACGGCGGTCGAGCAGCCCGAGTACCGGGACGGCGCCGACCCTGAGTTGTTGGGAACGTTGGTCCGGGCCGACGGCAAGGGGACCCAGGTCACCTATAACGGCTGGCCCCTTTACCATTACCGCCGAGACTTGAAACCCGGCGACGCCATCGGGCAATACGGCCCTTGGTACGTCATGGCCCCCCAGGGCAGCCTCTTGGTGGGCGGCACCAACGTCGCCCCCGCTTCGGGCGAATCCGGAGCAATGATGGGCGAGGCGGGCGAATCCGGGGCAAAGGGCAATAAGGGCGACAAGGGTGATGCCGGATCTGCCGGAGCCGCCGGATCTGCCGGAGCCGCCGGAACTGCCGGAGCCGCCGGATCTGCCGGAGCCGACGGAGCAACCGGCCCCGCCGGATCTGCCGGATCTGCCGGACCCGCCGGAGCCTCCGGAGGCGGCGGCGCCCTAGGGATCATCTCATTGATCCTAGCCATCGTAGCCATTGCGGCTGCAGGTGGAGCCTTCGTAATGGGACGCAAGTCTTCAGAATAAATCTCCATCGGGTACTCTAGGAACAACTGAAAGGCGCCCCAAGGTCTTGGGGCGCCTTTCTCTTTCCAGTCAAGCCGGAGCCCCGTTGATCAGTCTCCGGGGGAGCGGGAGGTGAGTAGTGTGTTGAGGAAGGCCGCAGTGGTCCTGGCTATCTGGTCATCCCTGGTGTTGGCTGGCCTGGTAACACTGGGCGCCGGCCCCAGACAAGGCGATTTGCCACCCCAGCCATTTTTCCCCGATACAGTATCCGGCCGGGTCACTCTACAGGGCAAGCCGGCTCCGGCCAACACCACGCTGGTGGCCTGCATCGATGATTGCATCACCGTGTTTGAAAGCGCCCCGGTCCAACTCTCGGAAGATGGGTCGTTCAGCGGATTAAGGGTCGATCCGGTAGACCAGAGGCTTGTGGGGCATCAAATCGGATTCTATCTGGTCAATGAATTCGGCAGGATACGGGCTTCGGAGACCGTCATGTTCCAAGGAGCGGTGGAAATGCACACCGTAGACCTCACCTTTTCCCAGGCTATGCCCATGCCCACCCCTACACCAACGCTAACCCCCACGGCAGCATTGCCTTCGCCGGGAGACCCGGTGGTGACGGTGATTCCCAGGATCGCTTTGATGGCCGGAGCGGCAGCGGTGGCAGCGGGAATGTTCCTGCTGTACCTGGCCAGGCGCCGGGCCTTTTAGCGGCACAACGCCTGGAGAGACCTACCGATGGGTGGGGCGGGTCACGCGGTCCGGGCCTGGGGGGAAAGCAACACCACCTTTCGGTCCACCGGCAGGTTGCCTAGCGTCACGATCAACCGTGGCTGGGGCTGAACCTCATCGAGACCCATGTTCCTCAGAAAAACATCTACCCCTTGGATGGGAAGGTCCACTCCTTCGATGCTGTGATGCATGGGGATCACGATCTTGGGGTTGAGGTCTTGCATCGCCTGGAGCACCTGGTCCAACTCCAAGGTGCAGCTGCCGCCGGTGGGCAGGAGCAGAACGTCGACAGGCGCCAACTCATCCACCTGGGTAGTGGTCAGCGGCACCCCGATGTCGCCTAAGTGACAAATGTTGATCCGGTCGATCTCTATCGAGTATGCCACGCTGCGGTGTTCTATCGGGGTGTCCGGAAGCAAACCGGTCATGACTCCCCGCACCGCCACTCCCGAATACTCATATTCGCCTGGTGCGTTAATCACCTTGGGCGACCCGGCCACCTCGGTCCAGTTGCTATGGTTGGGATGAGTATTGCTTACCGTGACCACGGTGGCGGGCCGGGCATCGGGCCTGAGCCCCAGGGACTCGGGAAACGGATCGGTGATCACCACCACGTCATCGGCCCGCAACCTAAAACAAGAATGACCAATCCAGGTTATGTCCATATTCCTCCCCCCCGCCTCCGGTCCAAGGCCGTCCAAGCGATCGGGACAACCAAAGATGCGATATATAACTTCACCAAGTCCCCTATTATGAATGGATAAAGGCCGTACTCGAATACCTTGTCGTTGGGCACGAAAAATGACAATTGCAAAAGGCCGGGCACGTACAGGACCGCATTACCCGCCAGCATGGCGAGAATGATCCACACCTTCCTATCCCAGCCGTGCTCGCACAGGTACCCCACCACGAAAGCCGCCGGGATGAAACCTATTATGTAACCCCCGGATGCCAGGTCCCAAAACAATCCGGCCGAGCCCGATGTCAGGCCAAAGATGAAATCACCGTTGGCGATCTGCCAGATGTATTCGGAACCTCCCCCGGCGTATACCGGGAACTGTGTCCCCTCAGCCAGGTAGAGGGCCAAGGCCGCGGCTCCCTTCCAACTGCCCAGGGCGGCGCCTGCCAACAGCACCGCCAGTGTCTGTCCGGTGATGGGCACCGGGGTAAACGGCAGTTGGATGGAGATTCGGGCCATCAGCGCCGTGAACAGGCTGAACCCGATGATCAACGCCAAATCTCTGGCGATCCGGCGCACACGGGTGTCCACCGGAAACAGGGCGTCTACGAAGGTTGTTGAGCTTGCCTGACGCTGCAATTTTGACCTGGTCCGCGGGCTGGCAAAGTAGCTTGAGAACGTGGTGGCGGCGGCATGGGCCGGCCGAAATAGATCATTGCTATGAGAGGCCGAAACCGTGGCCGAGTATAATATTTTACCTAGGGTTAGTCAACGTTTGACACTAAGAAATGCCCTGTGATAACTTCGAATCACCCCTGAAGGATTCGTGCCTCGGATGGGGCGCATCTGGAGCATCAGCGCGCCAATGCTTTCAGAAAATGCTAAAGGCTTCCCGGCCCTCCAGTCCAGATCGATTCGTTCCGGGCCGGCGGTTCTGACCGATGACCGTTAGCAACCAGGAAATCTCTCAGCTGTTCGAGAATCTGGGCGTCCTTCTAGAGATAAAGGGCGACTCCATATTCAAGATTCGCGCCTACCAACGGGCCGCCCGCACCATCAACGACCTTTCTTTCCCCCTGTCCACCGCGGTAGACGAGGGAATGGATCTGAAACAGATCCCCGGCATCGGGAAAGCCATCAGCGACAAGATCAGGGAAATGCATACGACGGGCAGGGTATCTGCCTACGATAAGCTTTTGGAAGAGTTGCCCCAAGGAGTCCTGTCTCTGGTAGACATACCCGGCATCGGACCCAAGACGGCATTGCTCATCGGCAAAGAACTGGGCATCAGCACCATAGAGGGCGTGGAGCAGTCCATAGGCGACGGCCGGTTGGCCGCACTGCCTGGAATGGGTCAAAAGGCCGCCGCCGGTATTTTGCGCCACATCCAGGCCATTAGCACCAAAGACCAGCGAACACCCATCGGCCGGGCATTGCCCCTGGCCGAGGAGATCGCCTCCGCCTTGCGTGAGAAATGTCCCGGCATCGTAGAGCTTTTCCCCGCCGGCAGCCTGCGCCGGTGGGAAGAGACCATCGGCGATATAGACCTGGTGGGCGCCGCTTCATGCCCCGAAGAGGCCGCCCAAGCATTGGTTTCCCTGCCCGTGGTCAAAGAGGTCCTGGTCCACGGCGGCAAGAAGACCAGCGTGGTGGTCGAACCGGGCATCCAAGTCGACCTGCGGTTCGGAGAAACCGCTTCCTTTGGGGCTATGTTGCAGTACTTCACCGGAAGCCAACAGCACAACATACGCCTGCGCGACTACGCCAACCGCATGGGCCTGTCTCTCAACGAATACGGCATCACCAGCCGCGACACCGGGACCGGCGGTACTGGGGTCTTGGAAGAGTTCCCCACCGAAGAGGCATTCTACGCGCGCTTGGGGTTGCCGTACATCACCCCAGAGCTCCGCACCGGTGTCTGGGAACTCGACGCCGCCCTGGAGGACCGTCTGCCCAACCTGGTGCAGTCCTCCGATCTAAAGGGCGATCTGCACCTGCATAGCGAATGGAGCGATGGCAACGACCCCATAGAAAAAATGGTGGAGGCAGCCATCGCCCAGGGTTACGATTACATGGCGCTGACGGACCATTCGGCGGGATTGGGGATAGCCAATGGCCTGAGCCCCGAACGGTTGGAAAAACAGATCGCCGTCCTCAGGTCGATGCAGGCCGGCTGCCCCATCGCCATCCTATGCGGGTCCGAGGTCGATATCCGGTCCGATGGCAGCCTGGACTATTCCAACGAGATGCTGGCCCAGCTAGACGTGGTGGTGGCATCGGTCCATTCCGCCATGGGACAAGACAGCGCCACCATGACCCAACGAATCATCAAGGCCATGGGACATCCGTCGGTCACCATCATCGGCCACCTGTCCACCCGTCTGCTGGGGCAACGCCCGCCGACGGATTTCGACTTGGAAGCCGTGCTCCACGCCGCCAGGGAGACCGGCACGGCCCTGGAGATAAACGCCTCGCCCGAAAGGCTTGACCTGAAAGACACCCACGCCTACCGGGCCAGGGAACTGGGGGTCCCCCTGGTCATCAACACCGATTCCCACGACCACACCCACCTGGACAAAAAACGGTATGGCGTAGCAGTTGCCCGGCGTGCCTGGTGCCAACCGCAGGATATACTAAACACCTTTACGAGGGAGCAGTTCCTGGAATTCATCCGCACTCCCAAGCCAGACCGCATAAAGGTTTTTGACGCCGCCCATACCTCTCTTCCCTCCGGCGGCCGTCCATGACGCAATCAGACGCGGTTTTCCAAGCCGCCCCCTCCAGCGGCCTGGCGCAACAGCCGTCAGAAGCGTTACGCCACCTGAAACAGGCGTTGCTCGAGGGGGCGCCATGGTACCAGGCCTTGCTGGAAGCAATGGCGCTATGGACCCTGCCCCGGGAGATTTACCAGGA
>JADFPM010000005.1 GCA_022562335.1 Chloroflexota bacterium | reverse complement strand
CCTTTTTGATCCCTCCCAGGGGATGTTTGGCGCTGGCCATGGGCAATTCCGGCATGCCCAGGGCGCGGCGCTCCACCTCGCCCAGCTTGACGAACCGGTCGGTGCACACAGTGACCGTGGGGACTCCCCGGCGCTCCAGTTCTACCGAGTCGTGGATACTCCACGACGTGCAGGAGCCTCAATCCCCCAGGCCCACCACCACCGCGTCGGCGGTTGCCGCCAGTTCGTCCAATATCTTGTCATCCGCGGGGAGGGAAGCCGTGGGCTTGCGCTGGTGGGAGGTCAGCGTTATCTCGTACTTCTCGCGCAACAACTCCTCCAACCGGGAGAACAGCGCGTCGCCGTTGGGTTTGCTGTTCCAGAGAAAACCCACCGTCCGGCCCCTTAGATCATCGGGCCTCAGGGCCATGGAGTGGCTCAGTTCCCTGGGGGGAGCCGTGGGGTCCAGGACCGTAATGGCGCCGGTGGAGATTGCCGTCATCAGTAGTGCTCCCTGTGATTTATCCGAGGATGTTTTGGCAGAATGCTCGGGTAAAAGGCTATGGCCTTGGCGATTTGGTGTCAAGGGCCGGCCACCCGGTTTTTACGTGCCGATGCCGACGGTGTCGAACGCGTCATTCACCGACCTGATGATGGACATGGCGGTGAGCTTGCCGGTGCGGGGGTTCTCGCTGGGGATATTTTCGATGTGGATGTTCAACAGCCCGAACTCGCCCTTCACCTCGATGTCGTGGCAGTTGCGCTCCAGTCCCGGCACGGCCACTATCTTGACCTGGGTCCGGTCCGGCCCGATGCCCGCCAGACTGACCGCCGCCGATACGTTCAAGTTGGCGGGAAACCCCCGGCAAGCCTCCCGGGCGGACCCGTGGAAAAGCTCCGATTCGTGGTCCAGGCCGGAGAGGGAAATCTCCCGCTCCACCAGGTAGGGCGCGCCTTCCAACGCCTGGGGAGGTTTGCGGGAGACCATCCTCACGTGGTCGACCTGTCCGGTGCAAGCGGATTTGATCCCATCCAAGCCGGCGATGGCTCCCGAGGGCGCCAGTAGACGGCATCCGGTCTTACGCGATTGTTCAATGATCTCAGGATGGTCTAGCAACGCTCCTATGCTGATGACCATCAGGTCTTTGCCCGCGGCGAAGGTCTCCTCCGCCAGTTCGGGCACCACGTGGCCCCCGGCGGTCTCGATCACGAGGTCGGACCGGGCTATGAGTTGGCCCCTATCGAGGTAGGGAGGGGGCTGGCGCAACGTGGCCAGGAAGTCCTTAGCCTTGGATTCGCCGCGGCTGGTCACTCCCGCGATCGTAACGGCCATGGCTCCTGACTGGGCGGCCAGCAGCAGGGCCTGTCCGATGGACCCGCAACCTACGATGCCTATGGATGCTGCCATTTGGCACCTATCCGTTGGGTTGAGTCGTTCACGGATTTACACACCATTTCGTTGGCCTCCTCCAAGAGGCCAGCCGGAAATCTATCGATCGGTCTCCGGAGATCGTTAGGAATCTATCTCGAAAGGTGGTTCGGCAAGCCTGCCCTGAGCCAGGCCGTAGGGCTCACCACGAACGGAGAGGTCTCTTTCTGCCCGTTCGTCCTGAGCTTGTCGAAGGATGGTCCGTTATGGGTAGACAATTTTGAGATATATTCCTATAGGTAATACTTGCCGCCGTTGGCCAGCAGGCACTGCCCGGTTAGGTAACCGGAGTCTTCGCTGGCCAGATATACGGCCAGTGACGCGGCTTCTTCGGGCTTGCCCCACCGGGGCACCGCCTGCCTTTCATTGGGCGGGAAAGGAATCACCCCCGGCTCCTCAAACCCGCCGGCGCAGATGCAGTTGGCCGTGATGTTGTGGGGGCCATACTCCCGGGCGATGCCCCGGGTCAGCCCCACGATGGCCAATTCCGATGTGGCGGAGATGGCGTCTTCACCTTGGAACGCCGCCAGCCCGCCGTAGGTGATGACCCGGCCCCATTTTCTTTCGACCATGCCGGGCAGCACCTCCTGGCAGATGAACAGCGCTCCCCTGACCTCTGTCTGGATCTTGCGCTTCCACGAGTCGAAGGATATGTCTAAAAGGGACTGGGGCGTCTGGGGCACCAACCCGTTATTCACCAATACATCTACGTGCCCCAGGGTGTCGGACACCAGTTTTGACAGGCTACGGATCTGGGATTCATCCTCGGCGTCGCAGGTCCCGGTGGCCACCTTGACCCCCAACTCGGCAACGGCCTGAGCCGTCTCTTCCAGGGCCTCGTTAGGTCCGTTGGAAACCAGCAACAGGTTGGCGCCTTCCGTGGCGAAGGCCATGGCCGTGGGCTTGCCGAAGTTGCGCACCGACTCTATCACCATCACGTTTTTGCCCTGGAGTCCGGTGTTCACGTTTTTCCTCCAATCGATATCTGGGGTTGGGGTTCAAAATGACCGTGGGGTATGGCTGGTCCGATCTGAACTGGCCGGGGCCCCATCTCAACGGGTTCTTACAGGAAGTGGGCGCCGCCGTTGACCAGATAAGCCTGGCCGGTGATGTAGGATGCCGCCTCGCTGCAGAGAAACACCACCGCCGCGCTGCACTCGTCCACCGTGCCCTGCCGGGGGATGGGGATGTGTTGCATCCTGGACTGGTCGCCACCTTCAGTCCCCCCTTCTTGCCCGGCCGTTCTGGTCACGTCGATGCTGCCGGGACCGATGCAGTTGACCGTGATGTTGTATTTACCGTATTCCTTGGCCACCGCCCTGGTAAAGCCTTCCACGGCCATTTTCAAAGTGCCCTGGCCGGCGACGCCGTGGAACGGGGCGATGCCCGAATAGTTGATGATACGGCCCCACCGGTTTTGCATCATGCTGGGAATCACGGCCTTGCACATCAAAAAAGGAGCATGGACGTTCACCGCGATGGCCGCGTCCCACAGCTCCGAGGTCATATCCATCAGATTGGCTCGCACCCTCCAAACCGCGTTGTTCACCACCACGTCGATGCGGCCGAACTCGGCCAAGCCCTTTTGGACGAAAGCGTTGACCTGGGATTCATCGCTGACGTCGCACTGGGCCGTGACCACCTTCACGCCTTCTTTTGACGCCATTTGGGCCGTCTCTTCCAACTGGTCCATGCTTTGGCGAGTGCACAGAAGCAGGTTCGCCCCTTCTTTGGCGAAGGCCAGCGCGCTGGCGCGGCCGTGGTTTCGGGTGGCCCCGGTTACGACGACAACCTTGTCTTTCAGCCCAGTGTCCATTTGGGACTCCTTTTCATCTGCGGAGGGTTTTTACGTTTGTTCAAGGGGTTTTACAGCTTCGTAGGAGGCCCCGTCGAGAGACGGTCCAATGGGGGAGGGAACTTCTCAACGCGGGCAAGTATACCACCGGTCTGCCAGCGCGGGTACACCGTTGGGGCAGATACCCGAATCTCGGCCAAGGCCACCGGGACGCCGTGGTATACTTTGCCGGTTCCGGCGAACACCGTGCCCTGAACATCCAGCGGGATCATCCCACCGGACCATCGAAATCAAATTGTTTTGGTCACGGTGTTTCGACCGCGGTCACTACAGGAGGGACCCAATGTCCACCACCGCCCCGAAGATCGGCAACCTGATCAAAACCTTGAGCGAATATATGGTCGAAGCCCGCACCAAGGCCCTGCCGGACGAGGTTGCCCAAAAGGCAAAGCATCACATCCTTGATACCCTGGCCGCGATGGTGTCCGGCTCCACCTTGGACCCAGGCAAGCTGGGGATCAAGTACGCGGCGTTGCAGGGAGGGCCTCCCGAGGCCCAGGTGGTGGCTTCATCGGTCCTGGTCAGCGCCACCAACGCCGCTCTGGCCAACGGCATCTTGGCCCATTCCGACGAGACCGACGACTCCCACGCTGCGTCAGGGACCCATCCCGGCAGCGCCGTGGTGCCTGGGGCCCTGGCCATGGCGGAAAAGAATAATTGCAGCGGTGAGACCCTGCTCAGATCGGTGGTGCTGGGATACGATGTCAGCAGCCGCATCATGCGGACTTTACGCCCCAGAAGGCCTTTCGAAGAAACCAGGGGACGCCGGTTTGGCAGCCACGCGATGGGGGGTGTCTTTGGCGCGGCGGCGGGGGCCAGCGGGGCCACCGGCTTTGACGCGCTGCAGATGCGCCACCTCCTGTCTTACACGGCGCAGCAGGCCTCGGGGATAACCTCGTGGCAGGCTGACCTGGAACACATCGAAAAGGCCTTTGATTTCGCCGGCATGCCGGCCAGAAGCGGCGTCACCGGCGCCACCATGGTGGAGGCGGGATTCACCGGGGTGCCCGACGTATTCGAAGGTTTCAACAACTTCATCGACTGCTATTCCGATGCCCCGGACAAAGATGCGCTGATCGCCGAGTTGGGCAGCCGGTACGAGATAATGCAGACCAACATCAAGAGATATTGCGTTGGCTCGCCCATCCAGGCGCCGGTGGATGCCCTGCTGAATATCATGACTGCCAACAACGTTGGCTTTTCCGACTACCAGAGCATGGTGGTGACCACTTCCACCGGTGAAAGCAGGCTGACCGGGGCCGAGCAATCCATGCCCGACATAAATCTCAGATATCTGCTGGCGGTGAGCCTGCTGGACGGCGATCTGAGCTTTGAGGCCGGCCACGATTTCGCCAGGATGACAGACCCAACGGTGGTGGATATCACCAACCGCATCGAGGTGAAAGCAGACCCTTCGTTGGTGACTCCCGAGAGCCCTCGCCAGGGAGTGGTGGAGTTCACCACCAAAGACGGCCGCACCTTCCGGGACCACGTGGTGGTGGTGAAAGGGGCCATGGAAAACCCGCTGTCGCCGGCCGAGGTAGAGGCCAAGGAGCGCCCTTTGCTGGCCATGGTGCTGGGCGGCGACAGGGCAGGCGAGCTCATCGACGCCATCTGGAACCTGGAATCCGTGGGCAATGTCCGGGAGCTGCGCCCATTGCTTTCCGCCTAAAGTGGGGATGAGTCAGGGCGCGGCCGTTCATCTGGCCTTTCAGAAGGCATAGCTCGATTCGATCTACGCGACCGAACAAAGCCACACGATAAAGGGGCCGGCGTTTCAAAGAACGCCGGCCCCTTTATCGTGGCATCATATTTCCATGGTCCCAGTGCCGGGGGCCGTTGCTACGATTCAGCCTAACGGCGGCCGGTGCCCCTTAGCCGAGGGTCCAAAATATCCCTCAGGGCGTCGCCGAATAGGTTGAAAGCCATCACCACGATCACGATGGCCATGCCTGGAGCCAGGGATAACCAGGGAGCGATCAACAGGTAGTCCCTGCCGATCCCCGACAACATGCGTCCCCATGATGGATGAGGCGGCGGCACTCCCACCCCCAGGAAACTCAAGGAGGCTTCCTGCAATATGGCGATGCCCAGAGCGGCCGTGGCCACAACCAGGTATGGCGGCATGCAGTTGGGCAGCACGTGGCGGAACACCACCCGCCGCCAACTGGCGCCGCTGCAGACCGCGGCCTCCACATAGTTCATGTTTCTGATGGTGATGGCCGATCCGCGGACCACCCTGGCGGCGATGGCAATGAGCCCGATGCTGATGGCGATCACCACATTGTTGAGACTGGAACCCAAAGAAGCGACTATCACCAGGGCCAATGCCAGCGTGGGAATGCTCTGCAATATATCGATCAATCGCTGGCTGATCAGGTCGAACCGCCCGCCCGTGTAGCCGCTGACGAGCCCCCAAAGGCCGCCAAACCCCGTTCCCACTATAACGGCGGCGAACCCGACGTAAATGGAAATCCTGGCCCCGCCGATGATGTTGCTGAATACATCGCGCCCGTAGGGGTCGGTGCCCAGCACATGCGAGGGGTTGGGGCTTTCTAGCCTTTCGTCGAACCTCATGTCGATGGGGTTATACGGAGTCAGATACGAGCCAAATACGGTCAAGAACAACATGACAAGGACGACGGCGGCGCCACCGGCCCCCAGCGGTTTGTTGACGATGAACCGCCAGAGTTTGTGGCGTTGCACCGCCCATACCGACGGCGGGGCGATCAGAGTATCGCCGACGGCCGGCGATGGTGTTCGAATGTTCATGGTGTCACCATGCCTGGTTAGTATCCACGGTTAGTATTCAGAATACCGAATGCGTGGATCAAGGTATGAATATAGCAAGTCTACGCCCAGGTTGACGAAGATGTGGATCACGGTGATGAATAAGACCAGGTTCTGTATCACCGGATAGTCGCGCAGCCGCACGCCGTCCACGATGGCCGACCCCAGGCCGGGAAGATTGAATACCACCTCGGTCACCAGCGAACCGCTGATCAGACCACTGAGTTGGGTCCCCGAGATGGTCACGACGGGGATGGCCGCGTTCTTCAGCGCATGCCGCCAAAGCACGGTGCTGCTACGCAGCCCCTTGGCGTTGGCGGTTCGTATGTAATCCTCTTTAAGGACCTCCAGCATGGTGGACCGGGTCATGCGGGTCTGCAGGGCGGCCAAAGCGGTCCCCAACACCAACGACGGCAACATCAACTGGGTAAGGTTCTCCCCGGGGGCCCTCCAAGGGGCCGAATAAACCAACGCCGGCACCCAGCCGAAGATCGCCGCCAGGTAGGTTAGCATGAGGATGCCCAGCCAGAAATTTGGGATGGCTAGACCAATGAGACTAAAAAACCGGGGAATATAGTCCCACGGCGTGTCCTGTTTCAACGCGGACAACATCCCAACGGGAATGGCGATCAACCACGATAACACCAAGGCCATGGCCGACAACTGCAGGGTCAGCGGGAACCGGCGGGCGAGTAATTCCGCCACCGGTTGCCTGGTCCATAACGACTCGCCCAGGTCCCAATGGCCCACGTCCCACATCCACGTTGCAAACTGCATGTAGAGGGGTTTGTCCAGGCCCAGTTTCTCTCTGATGATCTGGACCGCTTCGATGCTGCGGTCTTCTTCACCTTCGCCGCCGCCGATGGCGATCAAGACGGCGACATCACCCGGCGCTATACGCATGATGATAAAAATAAGGACCGCCGCCCCGAATACGGTGGGGATCCCCAGGAGCAACCTGTTAGTCACGTATTTACGCAATGTTCCTTCTCGCCGGGCGTTGATGCCTGCACGGTGCTAGGGTTTTGGTCTAGAGATTTGGCCAATCGATGTGATGAAGGGCCATGATCGTCCGGAGCCGGTTGCAGGCGGTCAAGTCACATTCGTGTTGATCCGTCAGGCCGTCCAGATTTCATATTAAAGCATATGGCTTGTTGAGTGGCAATGGCCAGCCTGAGGCAAAGGGTTCCGCTTAGAACTCAACTCGCTGCGGGGATAAGCCGGTATATATGTCATGGCCCGGCCGTGACGATCGGACGGTGGTGAGAACTGGTATGACCTGCAAGTCGTATACGATGTCAGGAGTGATACGGTATCCCGCCGCTCCGTGGATGCATATCCCGGTGCCGGGTCTCTGACGTATTCAACGCCATTTTCGATTCAACCCATAGTCTGGGTCCGGCGGACAGTTTAGGCGCGGCTTTGGTTGGCGGAGAGTCCCGGCAGCATGGCCCACGGGGATTGACATGCCATTGCCGTCAACTTATCCTAACTGCATCAGATACGATAAGTATGCGGCTGTATTATCAAAAACACAACGCCAACGCCCGGTTGCATCTTCCAACCATCAATATCCGGCAATATCCGGCAATATCCGGAAGTAAATTGGTTCCCTTCAGGAGGTACTCCGCCATGCTACACAAAGTAGGCCGAACTTTTTCACTGATTGCTCTGACGATGATATTGGCCCTGGCAGCCGCAGCCTGCGGGGCCGGCGAACAAGTGGCGCCAGCCGCCACCTTGGGTGTGGCGCTGGGCGAGGGAGGGGCAGTCGGCGGCGCGTCCACGCTCGTACCCAACCCCACGGCCGCTATGGTAGAACCCGCCGATGCCATCAAGACCGGCGGGATCTTGAAGCAAGCCCACCGGCGCAGTCCGCTGCACTTCAGGCTGGACGTAGACTCGGCCACCGACCAGATTTCCAACACGATCCCTCTGTTCAACCAGTTGATTACCTTGCAGCCTAACGGGTTCACGGCCATCGGCCCCGACCTGGCCGAGACCTGGGACGTCAGCGAAGATGGCCTTACGTTCACCTTCAATCTGGCGTCAAACGTGATCAACCACAATGGCAACCCCTGGACGTCCAAGGATGCCAAGTTCACGCTGGAAACCCTGGCCCTGACCACGGAGAACCGTCCTCCCCACCTGACGGTCAGCGTGGGCGGAGTGAGCACACTTGAGAAAATAGAGACGCCCGACGATAACACGTTGATCGTTACCCTCAACCAGTTGGACGGGTTGTTCCTGTCCAACTTGAGCCAGGGCTGGGCCTCCATGTACACCGAGGCCGACTACGACGAGAACGGTTCCCTGGACGATCCGGTGGGCACCGGCCCCTTCTTCCTGCAGAACCACCGGGTTGGTGAAAAACTGGAGTTCCGCAAGCATGAGCAGTACTTCAGGGACGGCCTGCCTTACCTGGACGGCTTTGACATGTTCATCATCCGCGACACCGCCGCGAAACTGGCGGCTTTCGAAGCCCAACGGATTGATATAGTCCTGATGGGCAGCAGCCACGGGTTTTTTGCCGAGAACCTGCAGCAGGTAGCCGACCGGCACCCCGGCGAGATCACCTTCTACGCGGGGCAACACACCGTGTCCCGGGGCGTGAAGTGGAACTGGGCACAAGAGGGTCCATGGCAAGACAAACGCGTCCGCCAGGCCATCAACCTGGCCATAGACCGGGATCAGGTATGTTTAGCCATACCAAGTTGTATCGTGGGAGGCTGGGTTCCATCCGCCACCTACGGGATCACCGACCGCGACGAATTGGCCGCCACGCCCGGCTTTGCCCGGACCGGTCCGGACAAGGACGCCGAGATCGCCGAAGCCAAACGTCTGTTGACCGAGGCGGGCTTCCCCGACGGGTTCGAGGTTAAGAGCCTGTGCCGCGACACCGCCGACTACCGGGACCAGTTCTGCCCCGTCATGGAGTTCATGCTTAGGGACACCTTGAACATCCGCCTGGAGTTGGATGTACAGGAAAGCGGCGCCTGGACCGAAAAGCAGGATTCCGCTGACTGGATGTTCGAGACGGGATCGGCCGGGTCGGCCAGGGTCGACCACCCCTTCGACTGGCTCGACTACGTCTCGTTCTGCGGCGAAGACCCCCAGATCAACATCACCAACTACTGCAACGAGGACCTGGACGAACTGCTGCGCCAACTTCGCGTCGCTACGGACACGGATGAATTAAAGGCGCTGAGCGACCAAGCCGTGGAGATCATGAACGAGGAATTGCCTTACGTCGTCGTGTTCTGGCCGGCACGCTGGCCGGTGCACTGGAACTACGTGATGAATGCGCCGGACGAACATTTCTCCGGACAGTATTCCCAAGCCCGGCGTCTGGAAGAGGTCTGGCTGGATAAATAACCGCCAAGCACAAACAGGCAAATCAAGGGCCACCCATAGCGGGTGGCCCTTTTTACGCCGTTTGCCGGCACCGCACAACCCGCCCAGTGGCGGGTGCCGCTGGGACATGGTTCTCAGCTCCACGCCAGATGTTTCGCCCTTCCCTTAGCCCTTCCGTGGCCGTTCCGTAGGCCTCCCGTAGCTCTTTCGTGGCTCTTCCCACCAAAGGACTGGTTAAAACATGACGATATGGTTTGGGGCATTGGCTTGCCTGATTACGCCGATGCCCGGTGAAGCCTCACCTATCGCACAAGCCTTGTCTGCACCATCTGTCCTCGAACAATGCCCAGCCTGGCTCCGGCTTGGCCGGACGGAGTATGCAGCCAGGCAAGGAGGTTGGAGACCTTCTGCCGGTTCATGAGACCGCCTCATAATCGTTGTGATCACGTTAATCAGACTGACAAAGTCGAGATACAACCGGTGGAGAGGACGTGCCTAATGAAACCGGGTGAAAGCTTTCCCAGGGAGAACGCTGGGACTTGCGGCCGGCGGCGGTCAGGGTTTTTATTCGCTGGATAACACATAGGGGCCACCGCTTGCGGTGGCCCCTGTTTTGGCCGTTGGTGGCCTGCTTAAAGGCGCTGTTGCGCCGGTCTACTGCTCCGGGGTGATCAGTAGCGCAGCGCTGGCCCCGCCGTTCTTGGCTCCCAGCACGACCACGCTGTGCAGACCCTCGGCGAAGGGGCCGCCTTCGGTTGCCCTGCTACGCGGCCTGATTTCCCTTTCAAAGGTGCCCGACGAGTCGGCCACGGCGCCGCCGATGAATACGTGATAGCCGTCGGGGCCGTAGACCTCGATGGTTACCGCTTCGTCGGTCTGCCATCCGGAGCCTATCACCGTGATCCGAGGCCGGCCGGCCTCCGCTTCAGCGGGATTAAGCATTATGGCCGCGGGGAAGGCTGAACTGGGAGGGCCGGCATCCCCTTGGGATCCCGCGGGGCCTTCCGGTCCTTGAGGTCCCTGAAGGCCGGCTGCGCCCGCCGCTCCAGCGGGGCCTTGGAGGCCCTGCGTGCCGGTACATGCTGCCAGGGCCACGATGGTTAACGAAACCAGTAAGAATATCACTGATGTCTTCAGAATCTGCTTCATAGAATGTCACTACCTCGTTAATAAATGGGTTAGATTCAATTCGGTTCTGCGTTCGATTTTAGACGGGGCCAGTATATTTCAGGCCTAGAAGCCAGTCAAGCTAGCCCGCTATGCGAAGACAGGCTCCGGCGCTACTTTATTTGCCTAAATATCCAGTCCAGCGAATCAGCTAGTTGCCGATCCAACCGTGTTGGGACATGTCGAATATAACGCCGTCGGGACCGCTGAATTTCACGTCGGCGTTGCTGTGGCCACGGGGCGGGGCATCGACGCTGGGCTCGGGCTGGGACGTCAGCCGGATCCCACCTGCCTTTTCCGCCTTTTTCACAAAATTGGGGATGTCATCCACCGTGAATCCGATGTGGTGAATGCCGCAGAAGTCGGCCCCCTGCGCGCCAACGTCGGCGTCATCGGCCGTCTTCACCTTGCGTATGGTCAGGTTCATGTCCCCGTCGCTGAGGTATATGTGGGTCCCTCCGCTACGGCCAACCTCTTCCATGTCGAATAGTTCTTTCCAGAAGTCCGCTACTTTTTCCACATCGGTGGTGGTCAAGGCTATGTGTTTGATCTTAGGCATGGTTGCTCCTAACGCGAAATCGCTGACCTCGAAGATGAGTCAATGAGATACTTCCAGGCCCATTCTATCACTAAAAATGATGGTGCAACAGAAACCGGGCCCCACGGCCGGCATGGAATCAAAACAGGTGCGTACCCCCTGGATGCCGACCTCACCTGAGCCCAATACTTGGCCCAGGGGAGTTCGCGCCGGCCCCGCGCCGGTAGAATGCCGCGGGTGGTCAACCAGCCCCAGTTTGAACTTAAGTGCCGGCCTCTCTAAAGTAAATCTACGTTATGGCTGGGTGCATCGCGGCTGCTCGCCAAGAACCCGCCGGAATCCGCCCTAGGCCCGCCCGTCAACGCTTACTAAGGGTTGCGCACCGGCAGACGGGCGGATATCTGACCGGCATGGCACATGCTGCCCGGGAGGCGAACACGTGGCGAAGAAGAAGATTCAAGTGTTGGTCCACGAAAAGGATGGGTCGAACGCGGTCCAGTGGGCGTTTCTGGAGGATCATGGCTTCTCGGTGGTGGCCGCCGCCGATCGGAATTCTCCCCGCCACAAAGGACTTCCCCGGCGGAAGCTCCTGCCCGGCGCCAACGGGGGCCCCGATACCCCCTCCAGCGCCGACACCACACCGCAGGAATCATACGAGGGGACTGTCAAGTTGTTGGTGGTGTCGGATCAGCGCATCCGTAAAATGGTCGACTTTGTGGACCGGCTACGGCAGAATCCGGGGTTTCGCCTGCTCCTCATGGAAGCCACCCACCGCAGCGACGCCGTGAGCATCCTGTTGGGTCTGCGCGAGCCCACGGCCTTGGGGCCGGCGCTCATGGCCATGGAAGACGTATATAAAGTCGAAGCTTCGGCAGCACCCGATGCTGATTCCGGCGAGCCGGTTCTTCAGGTCACCTTGTGTTGACCCTGGCCATCCCAAAAATCAAGTTTGCCGGTGATCAGTCCACCGGAAATCAGTCCACCGGAAATCAGTCCACCGGAAATCAGTAGAATCGGACAGACCTCCGGGCCCCAAACCCGGTTGCCGGGGAACCCCGCGCATGAGACTTTTGAATAGGAAACCCTTGAACCGGGGTTCAAACCCCGCCAATCTCCTAGCATCCAATGCCGAAGCTGGTAATGGAATCATAGAGGCTGCCGGTATTGGGCAGACGGACGGTGTGGGAGTGGCTGGGCAGAGCAGCTTGTCGTTGGCCAGGATGTTGCTGGACGCCCAGATCTTGTCACCCCGAGAGGTTGAGGAAGCCCAACGGGCAGCCCGCCGCGAGGGTCAAAGCCTGGGTTCGTTCGTGGTGCTTGACGGGCTGGTTTCATCACGGGACCTGGCCACGTTGATCGCCCTCAACCTGGGCCTTTCCATGGTCGACCTCAGGGGCCAGACCCTCGACCCCGAGACCGTGGATCTGATTCCCGAAGAGGTTGCCCGCAAATATCTGGTGCTGCCCGTTAAACGCACCGGCAACGTCCTAACCGTGGCTATGACCGACCCGGCCGACCTGCAAGTATTGCAAGACCTGTCGGCGTGCTCTGGATACCGCATCAACCCCATCGTAGCTACCAGAGAAGACATCCAGGAACATGTCGACCTTTCCTTTCGTCTCACGGCCAAGGCGGTGTCAGCCAAAGGGGAGCAGGGGCCTGATTCCCCCGGAGAAAGGCTCAACGCCCGGCTTCTCCGCGAGGCTGGGCCCGCCCAGGTCATCAACATGCTGCTGGCGCAAGCTCTCCAGGACCGGGCCTCGGATGTGCATATAGAGCCCTCGGAGACAAGGCTGCGCATAAGGTTCCGGATAGACGGCATCCTGCATGAGGTCATGGACCTGCCCATGGACATGCATCCGGCGGTGATCTCCCGGCTGAAGATCGAATGCGGCATGAACATCGCCGAACGGCGGCGTCCCCAGGATGGCCAATTGGATTTTCAAGCCCAGGACCGCAGGGTCGATGTCAGGGTGGCCATCAGCGGAACGGTCAACGGCGAGATGGCCGTTTTAAGGATTTTGGACAACAAGGGGTTCACCCTGTTGGGGCTGGAACAGTTGGGCTTTGGCGAAGAGGCCCGGGAACGCTTTCAACGGTTGCTGCAGGTCCCCTACGGCATGGTGGTGGTGTGCGGGCCCACCGGCTCGGGCAAAAGCACCACCCTTTACGCCTCTATCTTGCAGATGAACCGGTCGGAAAAGAAGGTCATTTCCATTGAAGACCCGGTGGAATACCACATCGCCGAAGTGAATCAGATGCAGGTGCAGGCCGACGTGGGCATAACCTTCGCCTCCCAACTCCGCAGCATCCTCCGCCTTGACCCCGACGTCATCCTCATCGGCGAGATCAGGGACCAGGAAACCGCCGTCATCGCCACCCAGGCCGCCCTCACCGGCCACCTGGTGTTGACGTCTTTACACGCCAATGACGCGGTCTCCGCCATGCTGCGCCTCCGGGAGTTGGGCGTTCCTGCCTACCTCATCGCCTCGTCGGTGGCGGGAATAGTCGCCCAGCGGATGGTCCGCTCGGTTTGCTCCAACTGCCGGGCCGTGGAGGCCAGGCCCCTGGCGGAACAGCAGGCCTACGCCAGCGAATTGGGTCAACAGCGCCAGCGGTTCGTCTATGGGTCGGGCTGCAACATGTGCGCCCACACCGGTTATTACGGGCGGACCGGCGTGTTTGAGATCATGACCATGACCGACCGTATACGCCAGCTATTTTTAGAAGACGCGCCCAGAAACGTACTTCTCGCCCAGGCGTTGGATGACGGCATGACCCTGCTTCGCCGGGACGGGATGCTAAAGGTGGACCAGGGGATCACCACGCCTTACGAAGTGATGCGCGTTCTGTTCACCCTCGATTCCGCGTCTGAAAATACCGGTTCCGGGAACTCCGGCACGGCCCCAACGGGCGGCGGGGAATCGGAGGCTGGGGTGGCGGTGATATCCGGATGAAGTTCCAATACGTGGCATACACGACCCAAGACGGGGTACTCAAAGGAAAGATCGAGGCCCCCAACGAGGCGGAAGCCCGGGGCGCCATCGCCCTTCAGGGCTACAAGGTCTTGAGTGTCAATCCCGCCCGCCGCCTTCCCGGATTGGAGGAACTTTTCCCCACCTTTTTTAAAGCGGGCACCGGCGAGTTGGTACGGTTTTCCCGTCATCTGGCCACCATGGTCCGGGGTGGCAGCAGCATGCAGCGGGCCCTGCAGATGATCCAGACGGAAACCGGCAACCGGGTGATGCGCCATACCATCCAGGGATTGCGGGAAACCCTGGACCGGGGGGGAAGCCTCACCGCGGGGCTGGCCCTTTATCCCAGGGTTTTCGATTCCAGGTACATCAGCGTGGTGGAGGTGGGCGAATTCACCGGCAGCCTGGCCCCTGCCCTCGAACAACTCTCGGAATCTCTGGAAGTCGAACAAGACGCCATGAGAAGGGCCAAACAGACCCTTCTCATGCCTGCTTTCACCATGTCCGCCTCTCTAATAATGTTGGTCTTGATGATGACCGTCTTGCTCCCCCCGCTTTTGGAGACCTTTGAAGACATGGATTCGGAGATTCCGGGCGTCACCAAGGCCGCCATTGCATCGGTCAGCATTGTAAAAAGCAACCTGATAGCGATCATATTGGGGGTGGGGGCCCTCATCGCGGTCTTTTGGTCTGTGGGGCGTGTGCCCGTGGCAAAAGCCTGGATGCACCGGCTTCAACTGCGCCTGCCGCTCATCGGTCCGCTGGTGTTGGCCAAAGAACTCTCCCGATTCTCACGGACGGCGGCGATGCTGTTGCCGTCGGGGGTTCCCCTGGCCCGGGCCCTGCCTTTGGCAAAGAGCGGATGCAAGAATGTGGCCTTAAACCAGGCGTTCACCGCGGGGGAAGAAAGTCTGCTGGCGGGGCACGGGCTGGCTGAGGCCCTGGCCCGCTATCCAGTCCTGCCCAGGATGTGGGTGGAACTTGTCTCGATCGGTGAAGAAAGCAACTCCCTGGGCCGCACCATGGACGAACTGGCCAATTCCTACGAAAAGGAACTGGAGACCCGCATCGGCAGTATCGTCACGCTGATGGAACCCATGTCGACACTGGCGGTGGGCGCCGTGGTGCTTTTTATGGCGCTGTCCATGTTGTTGCCGATCTATTCTGGGTTGGACTCGGTAGGGCAGTACTGACGAATGGCCAGGTCCACCGGCGCTGCACCAGCCACGGCTCCATCGCGGCAGACCGTCTCCGGCCAGGTCTCCGGCCAGATTTCCAGGTTGAAGCCGTGGGTGGCCATCGCCTTGCTGCTTACCGCGGCCATACTGGGAATCTACGGTTACCAAGCGTTTAACTATTGGACTTCCTGGGATAAAACCGGTTCTCTTCAGGCCCAGACCGATACCCTCACGGTGATCTTGTCCAGAGACGAACCGGCTTTGGCAGAGATCGCCGGCCGGCTGGATTCCGGTCAACAGCGGTTGGAACGGCTTCGGCGGGAGTTCGACTATGAGTCCATCGATAGCATGATTTCCATGTTATCCACCACCGCCTCGGCGGCAGGCGTGGGATTGGCCTCCATAACGGTGTCCGATGCCGTACCCGAGGAGATCGATGGCATCAGATACCAGATCCAGCCCATTGCGGTCACCGCCCTGGGAAGCCCGCAAGAGATCTTTAGATTCTTGGAGTCTCTCAGCGGCCCGGCGCCGTCGGCGACGGTTTCCAGCGTCCAACTTTCAGGGCTGGATTCAGACTCGGTGTCAAAATTGGGCTTTCAATTTTACCTCTCCCCCCAAGCTGTCGTGGACGGGGAAGCCAAAGACCAGGCAAAAAGGTGAATAAAGCCATGACCGGCAGCGTCTGATGAGGGAAGGCCACGGGGAAAGGACAAACCGGGCAACCGGCAACGTTTCCAACCGGTTACTGGGCCTCAGCCTGGGTCCGTCACGGGTCCTGACGTTTCCGTTGCAGGCCCTGGTCTGCGGGATTTTGCTGCCCTTGGTGGCCGTCGAGTCGGTCTGTACCCTCATCTTTCGCCGCAGCGCTCCGGCCCTGGACCGGTTTGTCCGGGGCGTGACCGGTTTCAGGCCGCAAATGCCAAGGCGGATAGCCGTTGCGCCATTCCGGCGTTCCGGAGATCGGCTCCCAGGCTTGCCCAGCACGGGTAAATCATCGCCCAAGGCCGTAAAGCCTGCAGCGTTTGTACGGCCCGGCAGAATAGCCGTTTCAATCATTGCCCGATTGGCCCGAGCGGTCGATCATCGCGTCCGGAAGATCACTCTGACCATCAGTATTGAAGGCGCGGTGGTGCGGGTCGTGGTCTTCCGGGGGCGCCGGGTGCTGTCCTGGAGATCGGCATGGGTAGGGGATGAATTTGGTCCGCTGGCCGGGTCCGGAAGCGACCATGCCGGTGAATTTGGGGACCAAGTCACTCCGTCCCTTTTGAAGCGGGTGCTCCAGGGAGTGGAGCGAGGCCACCGGAGGGTCGTGTTCGACCTGCCGGCATACACGTGCCTCATCCGTAACCTGACACTGACCAAGGTGGGGCGGCGTTACCTTGGTCCTATCGTAGAGACGGAACTGTTGGAGTCGCTCCCCTTCGGGAAGAGCCAGGTGGACCTGAGTTGGTGCACCCGGCCCAGTCCCGGCTTTAAAAAGGGCCGGTTAGAGGTGTTCGCCTTGGCTGTGCCCAGGGCGGAAATGGAGAGGACGGCGGGTCTGCTGGCCGATTCCGGCGTCTCCCCTTCGGCTGCCTATGCCAGGTCCACCACCCTGGCATACGCCGTGGGAGCCGCCAACTCCCTGATAATCCATTTCGAGAACGATACCGCGGCCATCGTCCCGATTTTGAACGGCGAGCCCAGAGTGGTGCACCAGGTGGCGTGCCCGCGGGACGGATCGAGATCCGAAGCAGACTACGATGCCTTGGCTCGGGGGGTGGAGCAGGTAGAAGCGTTCAGTTCCGGGCGGCCCGGTCTTGAGGATCCCGGAGATGATGAAACGGATTACCCCCTGGCTCCGGTGGTGTTGACCGGAGATGTGTTTGGCGCTGGGGTCGACCCTCGGGAGTTGGAAAAGGTTTTGCAAAGACCCGTATCCACTCTGCGGACTTCGGAAGATCGCCCCCTGGATCACCCGCCGAATTTCCCAGTGGCCCAATATGCTTCAAATATCGGCCTGTTTCTCGCCGACCGGGCGGGTGTAGGCTCGTGGCAGAGCGCGTTCCGCAAGCAAGCGTCCCGGAACAAAGCGTCCCGGAAGGGGGCTTCGGGGATGGTTCTCCGAAATGCTCCGCCGGGATTAAATGTATTGCCCCAACGTCACCTGCCGCCGCCGCTGCCTCCCCTTCTGGCGCCGATATTCATCGCGCTTTTGCTGGCGGCCGCCGGCACCGTCCCGGTCTGGGAAAAAACGAACACCGTGGTTGATGGCGCCGACGCCCTGGAGGTCCGATTGGACTTCCTGCAAGGTCAGGCGAAACAACGCCGATCCATGGTGGACCGGGAGTTGGAGTTGACTGGAAACCTGCAAGCCACAACCGATGAAGCGGCGGCCCTTGAATCGAGGCTAGACGAAACTCAACGTGATATGCAGACCCTGTTGGCGCAGCTGAAAGCCATAACCTATGACACCGAGTCCCACGGTGTATCTCTCTACGGCCTGAACCCGGAACAAAATGGATTCGCCATCTCGGGCACCGCCGAGACCCACGGCGATGTCCTCAATTACGCTCAGGCGGTCAGGGACTCCGGACACTTTGGCGATGCCCGGATCACCGGGTTGGAAGGCTTGGGTAAAGAAGCCGGCGGCAGGATCACTTTCAGGATCCTGGCCACGAATCCCCTTCCGCGGCATAATGCCGAGGGCCAAGCCTCATCAACCGGGGCGCCGGACACCTCCGCAACCACCCCCTGACACGCCTTCCCAAATCGCCCGGTTCCCCCGGGGGGTTCCCCGATCATTTGAGATTTTCCACCCGCTGATTCATTGGTCTGCCTGGGGCCGAAATGGGTGTTGGCGCCCCAATCAATAGCCGCGGCCCTAACTAGAATTAATCAAATGCCGCAGGCTGCACAACGGTTTCAAACCCGGTCTAGCTCCCTCCTATGAGAATCCATATGGGGAGGATCGAACGGGTGGCCGGTCAATCTCGACCGCAGTGCCGGAGATCGACGACCCTATCGGGGTTTCCGGTCAGGGCTAAAGGGTTTTAAAGGAGATAGAGAGTATGGAGAACTTTTGGCGAGCCTTTTGGAAATTGCCGCCGGTGAAGGGAGCAAAGTGGCAGAGAGGTTTTACCTTGGTTGAACTCCTGGTGGTGATTGGCATCATCGTCGCTTTGGCGGGAGTGACCGTCCCGCTGGTGACCAAATTCACCGGAAGCGGCAAGACCGGCGCCATGGCTGCCGAAAGGGAGACGGTTCAAACGGCCATGGCCGCCATGATGGCGGAGCAGGACATAACCACCGTGACCGCCGTCATAAACCCCGCAGCCGCTACCAATACCTGGACGGCGTTGCCCGCCGGAACCGGCGCGGCTGTCCTTTTCGGCGGCGCGGGGGCCCAATTCCTAAAGAAAGGCACCACCAGCTACTACTACTGCTGGACGGCCAGTGGCGAGGTCTATTCCCGCGATGCCGCTCCTGAGGCGGCTGACGATGCGGGGGCCTGCCGCACGCCTCCATAACCGGGCGCCAGGTATAGACATGAGAAAATGCTCGAGAGGCCGGGTCGGCCGTCGAAGATCGGCGGGCCCGGCCGTTATCGGTCAAGTGACACGCTCAGGCCCGTGCTTGGCCATCGTCCGTGTTCTGGATGCGGCTCGGAAGATGTTGGCCATCCGCTGGACCCTGGGGTTCCCCAAGCGGGGACCTGGGGACTTGGGGTGCCGGGGAAACATGTTGCTTGAGACGGCCGTGGCCGTCCTGGTTTTTGGGACCGTGGGAACGGCGGTGCTGGTGGGCATCAGGACCGCCCATTCATCGGGGGAACTCACCGAGAACCATTCCACGGCGGAAAACATCGCGCGAAATCAGATGGAATACATTTTCAGCCAGGCTTACCTGCCGCCTCCCGCCTCGTACCCGTCCATCAGCGCCCCCGACAGGTACGCCGTGACCGCCAACGCCACCGAATACATCGTCGGCGACACGAGTCTCGAGAAACTGACCGTCTCGGTGACCTTCGAAGGCCGCGGCATCCTGTCGCTGGAAACTCTCAGGGCAGGTCCGTGATTGCTGGCCATCCCGTCTCGCAACGCCTTAGACAATGGTATCCGGCCCATTTTGGAACGGCGTCGTCCGGATTCACGCTGATCGAAATGGTGGTTGCCCTGGGGGTGCTTTCCGTCGTGGTGGGGCTTGCCGGAAGCGGGATCTTTCAAGTCATATCCTTTCAACGGTTCTGGCAAGACGACCTGACAGCTTCGGTGGATCTGCGCCGGGCCGGCAGCCGTTTTGCCGGTGACGCCCTCAATGCCGAAGACGCCAGGGATTCCTTGGGGCAGCGAGTGGGCTGCGCTCCCGGCGTACCGGCCTCGTCGTCGGTGGTGCTTTCTTGGAGCGACACGGTCAACGGGACCCACACCGCCTCTTACAGCATATCGGGAGGATCGTTGATCAGGGATTTTGATGGCCGGCAAAATAAGTTGGCGCGCCGGGTGGTGGCCGGTTCCCTGCAGGTGTCCCTGTGCCAGCGGTTGCTGACCTTGGACCTGCAGGTCGAGGCGGGACGGGGAAGCGTCGAGAGCATACGTCTCCAGACCTACTTGAGGAAGCTGATACTGCAATGACCGGACCACGCCTTCCGCAACGCCTGGGGCGATGCCTCAGGTCACAACGCGGCGGCATAGCAATGTTGGCCGTTATTGGTTTCATGGCCCTGAGCGTTCCCCTGGTGACCTCGGCCCTGGGGCTGGCGACCACGGCCAGTATAGACTCGCGGTCGAAAAAGCAGATCATGCGGCGGCAGTATTGCGCCCTGGGCGTCGGCGAATACGTAAACTACCTCTTGAACAGCACGGCCCGTTGGTCCCAATGGTGGGTGGACCATCCCGGCGGCCAGGAAACCCTGGACTTTTGCGGAGAGACGGTTACCCTTTCCATCAGCCTTCCTCCCCAGCCCCCCATCGATTCGCTGTCGGCGTCTCCTTCCAGTCCCGGCGAGGTCCCGCCCATTTCGGCCTACAACAACCGCAAGTTGCAGACCGTTAAAAGCATCGACCCTCTGGACCTGGCCGACCCCACTACGCGCATATATAACATAACCGCCACCAACCGGAGTTCCAGCGGAGTGAATCTTAATCAGATACACGATCAGTTGCCTTTGGGGTTCACCTACCTTGGTCCCACCACCGGCGTGACCATAGCAGATCCCTCTCCCTCCGGAAGGGTCCTTACTTGGAACCTCTCATCGCTGGGGTTGCCCGACCTTGATTCCGGTGAATCGGCGTCTCTTTCCTTTAAAGTCAGCATCGCTGGCGGGCTGCCCGAGGGCAATTATTGCAACGACGCTTGGGTGGAACCGGGAGGCGCCCAGACCACGTCGGGCAAGACAGCGAAAGCGGTCATCGGCAGTCCGGGCGGCGATATTTGCCGGGACGAGCCCGCGGCGGCCGAGTTGAGCAAGAAAGTGACCTCCGCCACCGATTTCTACGTGGCGTCCTTGACCCCACCGCTGTCCACGTATTCCGTGGTCATCGGTTACACCATCGATATCGAGAATATCGGGACGGCGCCGCTGACCGTGACCCGCATACGCGATCTTCTGCCCCTGGGGTTTTGCTTCGTGACCGGCAGCGCTGTTCTGGACGGCAATCCCTTGGCGGACCCCGTCGTGAATATTCCCAATAACAACACACCCTGCCCAGACACCGAAGATCGGCAACGGTTGACCTGGGACCTGTCTAACCAGATAGCCAGCGGCGCTTCCAGGGTCCTGGTGTTTCGCGCTTTAGCGACGGTCAAGGCCGGAGATTATTGGAGCGACCTGTTGGTGACTTTCGATGAGAACCCCGACGATGTCTATACCTGGCCAACCGCCCTGGTCACGCTGCGGGACGCATTCAAAGTGGAAGCGCAGATAGGGGACACCAATAAGGTCATCGGGACCTTCCAGGTCTGGGTGGGCACCGATACCGGCATCATCAACCGGTGGACGGTCAAATAGCGGTCAAATAGCGGTCAAATAGCCGGGAGGGGGGCCGTCATCCAGGGATTGACGCTGCATCGGGGTGTAGTACAATGGCCGTGCCTGTCATAGGTAATATCTGAAGCTGGATTCTACGCCCCGGGGGACTCATAGGAGGTCTCACATGTCTACCCAAACAGAGAGCCAAACCTCGGTCACGTCCCAGCCATTGGTCAAGATCACCGAGATGGACCACATCGTCCTGAGGGTGAAGGACGTGGAGGAATCGCTGCGTTTCTACACCCAGGTCCTGGGCATGCCGGCAGAGCGGGTGGAGCAGTGGAGGGCAGGCGAGATTCGCTTCCCTTCGGCGCGGATCAACGCGGACACCATCATAGATTTCTTCGCCGCCGACCAGGAACCCATCGGAAGGGAAGGGATCAAGAACCAGGACCATTACTGCATGGTGATCGAAAAGACCGACATGGAAGCGCTAAAGACCAAATTTGAAGCCCTGGGCGTGGATATCCAAGCCGGGCCGGGCAAACGCTGGGGCTCCCACGGCGACGGCACGTCGCTGTACATCTACGACCCCGACGACAACGTGGTGGAGCTTCGCCACTACTAGAAACGGTTTCCACCCGGCGTGGGGCTCAAAACCGTTCGCCCTGAACAATGCCTGCGGGCTCACAATAGTGATGAATGGTTCAAAACCGCTTTTCCTGAACAATGCCTGCGGGCTCACCACAGTGCTCAATGGTTCAAAACCGTTCGTCCTGAGCTTGTCGAAGGATAAATGCGGGACGTGCGATATTCCAATAGTGGGTAGACTTCGCCTTTAAATCACCAAGACCAAGAGACGATCAAGGCCCAGCGGTTCCATGACGTAATCGCTGGGCCTTTGATTTTGGAGGCCGTTATGGGCGGCTGGCAGTGCCGCTGGAACGGTTAGTAGAAAGTCTAGGCCTTCAGGTTCACAGCGAAAAAATCCAGGGTCCGCGCCCAGGAAAGCTCCGCTGCTTCCTGCTGGAAAGCGGTGAAGGTGTGGTCCAAAAACCGGTGGTCCGCCCCTGGATATACGTGAAATTCGTGGGACTTTCCTAAGCGGGTCAGTTCTTGGTCGAACCTGGCCATATCGTCCAGGGATGGATTTTGGTCTATCTCGCCAAAGTGAAACATCACGGGGCAATTGATGTTGTTGCTTAGATCGAACGGGCTCTGCGCGGCTTTTCCCCACGAATCCATGATGAACCCGCCGTAAAAAGGCACGGCAGCTTTAAAATCGGGGTTGCTGACCGCCGCCAGCCAGACCACCCGGCCTCCCATGCAGAACCCCGTGACACCGATCCGCCGGCTGTCCACTAAAGCGTGGTTCTGCAAGAACGAGACCGTGGCGCTTATGTCGGCCACGATCTCCGTGTCGTCCAGCAATTGCCGCCGGGTCTTGCCCGTGGCCCTTTCGATCTCCTCGGTGGTCCGGTGGTACAGGTCCGGCGCCACCGCCGCGTACCCATCCGCGGCCAGGCGGTCCACGATGGTCTGGATGAATTCATCCACCCCCCCGGCGGCCTGGCAGACCACCACGGCCGGGAAGGGACCGCTTCCCTGGGGCATCCCCAGGCAGATACCCATCTCCGACCCGTCTACTTGTATCGTCTCCCAGGAAGAATTCTTTGGAGAGATCATTATTGGCTGTCCTTAATGCGCCACGGCTTTATCGTATTCCAGGCTTCCCATCTGGTCCGGCGAGAATAGCTCCCAATCGATGAGCCACCGGTGGGTGCGCTCGAACATCTCCCTGGTGTAGGGTTCGAACACCAACCGCTCCCCGGTGCCCGCGCTGCGGTGGTCGAAAAGGGAGTGGTACTGGTCGGGAAGCTCCTTGAGGAAATAGTGTTGGTAGAGCTCCTTGGCCGCGTCGATCTCGCGCTGGGCCCTCTGTAAAGCATTGAAATAGGCCCAAAGCTGCTGGTCGGTGGGGTCGCCGTTGATCAGGAAACCGATCATAAAGGTGGTGTCGACTATCTTGCGGAAGCCCTGCTGCTCCAGGACGTAGGAAGGGGTCCCAAAGACGTTGGCGGCTTTTACCCGGCGGTCCAAAGACAGCTTCATCCGGTCCAGGGGGCCGCCCACGAACTGGAGCTTTATCTGGTCTCTGGGCAGGATCTTTTCCAGGCCCTGCAATCCCGAGAAATGGCTTCCCGAATGAAAGCCGACGGCGACTTCCACCCCCGCCAGGTCCTCGGGTTTCTTGATGGGAGACTCGGGCGCCACCCAGATGCCGCTGGGGGTCACCGAATAGGCATGGCCCCACATGCGGCCGCGATCGCTGCGGGCGGCGGTGCTGACCGCCCAATGGCAGGCGGAGCTTATCTCGCAAGCCCGCCCGGCTTCCATGGATTCAAAAGCGCCTTGCTTGACCTCCCGCGGCGCGCCTTCCGAAGACTGGACCGACGGGTCTTGGTGCTGGTCGGCCCGGCCAGAAGTGATGAATTCGTATTCCAGCCCCTCGTCGGCGAAATAACCTTTTTCTTCGGCCACCCATTCCTGTAGCCGGCTGTGGGGCATGATGCGGAATTTCGTCATCAGCGGAGCCTCCTTTTGATTGTCATGGTGAGCCAGACGCGGCGGCGAACCATCTGGGGCGGGGCCAGCCTTTGCCCCGCAACCGGCGTTTGTTTGCATGCCATCCCTCGTGCATCACGCCGGCTCAAACATGGGCAGCGAAATCTCCCCCTCCCCCTGGTCCTCCCAGCGCACCTTGACCCTCATGCCGCACTGGATGTCCTTGGTGGGGTCCTGGATGCCCACGATGTTGGTCATGATCCGGAAACCCTCGTCCAGGTCCACGTAGGCCACGGCGTAGGCGCCCAGGTCTTTGAACGCCGGATGGCGGCTCTGCATGATGACGCTGAAGGTGTAAACGGCGCCCAGCCCCTGGGAAACGTTCCAGGTGTTCTCCTGCGAGCCGCAGTTGGGGCAATGGCGTCGCGGATAGAAGATGATTTCCTTGCAACTGTCACAGGTCTGATAGGTCAACTGGTGGCCCTTGGTGGCGTCCCAAAACGGCTGGGTGTCGTTTTCCGGGAAACGCGGTTGCGGTCGTAGCGGCGGCATTTGTTCTCCTTAGCGTTCTTATTGCGGTGTGCTGAATTTAAAGCTCTGCTACTTTGCCAACGTTTGATCTGCTACGGGAGTTCACCCCCACTCTAACTCTCCCCCGTCGAGGGGGAGAGGACTTATTCCTTCCCCCTTTACGGGGGAAGGTTAGGATGGGGGTGGTTGCCGTCATCCCCGTATCGTCCTAATACTAGTCCGCGGCCAGGATGGTCACCCCGGTGGCGTGGCGGGAACCCAGTTGGCCCCCGTTGCCCACCGCCACGGCCAACTTGGCATCGGCTACTTGCGACGTCGACTCGCCCCTTAGCTGGCGGGTAGCTTCCATCAACAAGAAGATTCCCCTCGCCCCTGGGTGATTGGAAGATATACCGCCACCGTCGGTGTTTATCGCGGGCTTGCGGGGGTCGTCGAAATTGATGCGGCCGCCGCTGACAAACGCTCCGCCCTCGCCCTTCTTGCAGAACCCCAGGTCTTCGATGAGGCACATCACGGTGATGGTGAATGAGTCGTAGGCCATGAGTATGTCTATCTCCGACGGCGAAACCCCGGCGTCCGCGAAGGCGATGGGGCCGGACTGGCCGCCGGCGCTGACGGTGATGTCGCCCCCGTTCTCCCGGTATTTCGTCGCCTCTCCGGTGCCGATGATCCACACCGGCTTCTTCTTTGCGTTGCGGGCCATATCGGCCGAGCAGACAATCACCGCGCCGCCGCCGTCGGAGACCATGCAGCATTCCAGCAGGTGCAGGGGATAGGCCACCGTCCTAGAGTCCAGGACATCTTCCACGGTGATCTCGTTGACGCCGACAAACTCCAGGTCGGTCATCGCTTTCACCGCCTCGGGGTTGCGCATGGCATGGCGGCGGGTGGCCACCGAGATGGCGGCGAACTGCTCGTCGGTGGTGCCGTATTGGAATTTATGCCGCACCTTGACCATGGCGTAATTGCCGATGAGGGTCAGGCCCCAGGGGTCCTCCATGTTGTTGAACATGCTGGCCGCCCCCAGTCCGGTGCCTCCGGCGGTGCCGATGGCCCTGCGGTCCGAGTGGGCGGTGGAGCCGTAGGTGATCAACGCCACGTTGCACTTGCCCGCCTCTATCATCCTCAGGGCATGGTTGGCGTGGAACTCGAAAGACGACCCTCCCACCGACGTGTTGTCGATGACGTTGGGCTTGAAGCCGAAGTATTCCGAGATCCCCAGCCCTCCGATGCCCTGGTCGCTGCCGGTGTCGTAAACCGCGTCCACGTCCTTCCAGGTGAAACCGGCGTCCTCCAGGGCTTTGGCGGCGCTGGCCGCCTTTATCTGCAGCGCGCTGACGCCCGGCCCCACCACCCGCGATGGATATTCATGGATACCCACGATGGCCGCTGTTTTTGTCTGAGGCATGTTTTATACCCATCCTTTGGAGAAATAGCTATGATTCGCGCATTGCGGCCAGCCGCAAACTAGGCGGTCAGGTCCGTGATCGACCGGAGCCAAAGCCGGGGTCAGCTGATTATCCGATCTGACCAACGAGCTCCCGTTCGTGGTGAGCTTGTCGAACCATCTGGCTGCCCTTCGACGGGCTCAGGGCGAACGGAAAACAGCTGGGCCGCCGAAAAATCGAAATACCCCGAGCCGTTACCCCGGCAAGTTGACTTTGCCAGGTGGTATGTCTAGATTGAATCGATGCGAATTGGACTCCTTTCCGATACTCACCTCCCCGCCCTTATCCGAAATCTGGACGAGATGGGCCCCCAACCCGCCGATTTTTTCTCCACCGTGGACCTGATAATGCACGGCGGCGACCTGACCTCGACTATCATCCTGGACTGGCTGGAACAGTTCGCCCCCGTGGTCTGCTCCACCGGCAACAACGATCCTATCACCGACTCCCGTATGAAGGACGTGCAGGTCTTTGAGGCCGAGGGTTGGCGCATAGGCATGATCCACAGCCTGGAAAGAGAGTTTCGGCCCATGTCCGAGCTCCAACAACTGTTCCCCACTCCGGTGGACATCATGGTGGCGGGCCACACCCATCAAGAGCGGTTGGAATATCGTGACGAAGTCATCCTGCTCAACAGCGGCAGCCTTACCTTTCCTCACCACAAAGAGTTGAGACTGGGTACGGTGGGCCTGCTGGAACTGGGACCCGGCAAGGTCCACGCTGAGATCATCCCCTTGGGCGAGACCCCTGGCCGGCCCAATCCCACCGAAGCCATGGCGCTGGATATCCGGCCGCACATCTGATGCCAAGCCCGCCGGCGGCCCCAGTTAGACCGGCAACGCTGGCTCTTTGTGATCCTGGGGCAGGTCTACCTCAAACGCGTTCACGTTGAAGGCCAGCATGGTGTAATAGCCCATCCAAGTGCTGATCTCGGTCGCTCCCTGGGCGCCGTACTCTTTTATCACCGCATCAAACGTGCTCTGGTCCACCCGGTGGTCCTTGAATGATTGCAGCACGTAGTCGGCCACCAACTGTTCATCCGGAGGCAATTGAGGCAAAGGCCGATTATCCCGCAGGGCATCGATATAGGCGTCGCTGATCCCCTCGCGCCTCGCCCCCGCGGCGTGGGCGTTCCAGATGAACAGGCAGTCCATGGACCGGGCGGTCAGGATCATGATCAATTCTTGGAGTTTCTTGGGCAGGACCGATGCTTCCCGGAGGTAGAATACCAGGTGGTTGGCACGGCGGCGCATCTCGGGGCTGTGGATCATCGCCGAACCGGGGCCGGACGCCACCACGCCGCCGCTGTTGGCGGTTTCGTGATCGAAGGCTTCGCGTAGATTCTCGGGGACCTGGTCTCGGGTGAGGACCGGCGTTCGTGCCATGGGGCTCCTCCTTTGGTTGAGATGAATCGAGTATGACCTCTTGGGAATCAGACGATTGACGGGTGGATGGTGAACACTCTCTGGAACCTGTAGCATCATACTCACCGATGGAGTCCGATGGCAAGACTGGCTTTGTCAAACGCCGCGGTCGGCCCCGATGAAGAAATCACAGCGGGCCGAATCTGTAGCAAATCGCCGAATAACCCGTCAAAATAGCGGTGAGCATGAAGTTTTCACCCCCACCCACTCTAACTCTCCCCCGTCGAGGGGGAGAGGACTAGTTCCTTCCCCCTTCACGGGGGAAGGTTAGGATGGGGGTGAGATCGTTGCAATCGGATACATATTGGCGCAGTACTGACTCGGAGGGAAAAACGTGGCTATCCCAACAGAAATGACCCCATTCCAGGCGGTCGTCTATTATTTCGACCAGGCCTGCGACCGGCTGGGGGTGAACGACGAGATCAGGGCTTTGATGTGCACCCCCGACCGGGAAGTCCGGGTTGAGCTTCCGGTGCGTATGGACGACGGCGGCCTGCAGGTCTTCATCGGCTACCGGATCCAGCATAACAACGCCAGGGGCCCCTACAAAGGCGGAGTCAGGTACCATCCTGAAGCCGACGAAGAGGAAGTGCGGGCCCTGGCGTCGCTGATGACCTGGAAGACCGCGCTGGTGGACATTCCCTTTGGCGGGGCCAAGGGAGGGATTCAGTGCGACCCCCGTTCCATGAGCAGCCGGGAGCTTCAAACCATGACCCGGCGGTTCACCCATTCCATCTGCCAGATCATCGGGGTCAACCGGGACGTCCCCGCGCCCGACGTGGGCACCAACGCCCAGACCATGGCTTGGATGATGGCCGCCTATTCCGAAGAGAACGGTTATTCCCCCGGCGTGGTCACCGGCAAGCCCATGGAGTTGGGCGGTTCTCCCGGCCGTAACGAAGCCACCGGAAAGGGCGTTTCATTGATGGTCAGAGAGGCGGCCGAGGGTTTCCAGATACCGCTTCGGGACGCCACCGTGGTGGTGCAGGGATTCGGCAACGTGGGCTCCTGGGCCGCCAAGTACCTGGACCAGATGGGCTGCCGGATCATTGCCGTGAGCGACGTGAGCGGCGGCGTGCGTAACGGCGGCGGCTTGGACCTGGACGGACTGCAAGCCCATCTCGATAGTACGGGCGGCGTTTTTGGGTTCTCCGGTGGAGATGCCGTGACCAACGAGGAATTGCTGGCGTTGGAATGCGATTTCCTGGTGCCCGCCGCGCTGGGAGGGGCCATCCACAGCGGCAACGCCGCCAACATAAACGCGAGACTCGTCGTGGAGGGCGCCAACCACCCGGTTACGCCCGGCGCCGAGGCCGTGCTGACCCAGCGGGGGATCCCCTGCCTTCCCGACCTGTTGGTGAACGCCGGCGGGGTCACCGTGTCCTATTTCGAATGGGCCCAGAACATCCAGCGCTTCCCTTGGGACCTGGAGCGGGTCAACAAAGAACTGGAGGACATCCTGGTCAGGGCCTACCGCGCCGTCGAAGAAAAGGCCAAGGCCGAGAATATCACTTTTAGAGAGTCGGCCTTTGCCATCGCCGTTGAACGGGTGGTAAGGGCGGTGGAGTTGCAGGGCCTGCCTTAGATATTATCTAAAAACGGTGCATCCAAGATGGACAATCCGTCGAGCGCAACTGTTTTGAATGTCAAGAGTTTCTAAGATACAAGGCTCAGGAGGAACGGGGACAAAGACCCTCATCCGTTCGTGGTGAGCCCTTCGCTGCTCAGGACAGGCTTGTCGAACCATTTTTGACGGTGGTTACCTCTGCGATTTCCCCAACCTTTACAGGACCCCCGCCTCTGTAAGGTAGGCTAGTTGGGCGGGTTGCAGGCCAAGCTCCTGGCAAAACACTTCCTGGTTATGCTCTCCGACCAGGGGCGCCCGGCGGGAGATACGCCAGGGGGAGCCGTTATAGATGCCCGCGGGTCCGGGGTATTTGAAGCTGCGTCCCAATTCCGGGTGGTCCACCTGCACCCAGAATTCACGGTCGTTCAGGTGGCCGTCGTCCACCAGTTCATCGGGGGAGCGGATGGCGCCCCAGTTGAAACCCCTTTCCTGGCCCCCGTTGGCGGCCTCGTCCCTGGTCATGCTCGATATGAACCGGGTGGCCACGTCGTTGATGTGGGAACGTTCCTTGAGGACCACCGCCGTGTCGGAAAACCGCTCGTCGGTCAAATCCTCGGCCATCCCCGCAGAGTCCATCCATTCCACCAGGGCCTTGAACTCGCGGATGGTAAGCCTGGAGGCTGCGGCGTTGACGTATTTGCCGTCTTTGCACCGTATCTGGGGTTGGTCGGTGTATGCCGGCGCGGCGTGGCGTCCCGTTTGACGCCTGACCACCTGCCCGGTGTAGACGTAGGTGGCGATGTGCATCTCGGTGGTCAGCGCGCAGGCGTCGTGGACCGAGGAATCGATGTACTGGCCCTTTCCCGTATTGGTGCGGTAATAGAGGGCGGCCATGATGGCCATGTAAGCGTAGTGGCTGCCCGTGTGCCAGGCGTTGCCACCGCCGGGGGCGATGGGGATCGAGCCGGGCACGTCGTCCTCGTCATAGCCACAACAAGCCATCTGACCCCCCGCGGCCAGATGGATCAGGTCACTGGTGGCGTAGT
>JADFPM010000141.1 GCA_022562335.1 Chloroflexota bacterium | reverse complement strand
GGGGGACGGATTTGAAAGCTATCGCTAAAAGTGGCGCAATGGGGAGAAATCCCCCTCAATCCCCCTTTGCGAAAGGGGGAAAGACGCCGGAGGGTTTCCAACCTGTGACGCCCACGTCAAAAGCGGCACGGGCTGTTGATGGCGGGGGTTGATCCAGGCAAACGCAAGGCGGGCTCTTCCAGTCTCCCCCTTTGCGAAAGGGGGATTTCAACTCTCGCCTAGTTGCTGGTGGGGTTTAGCGAATAAGGCAAGGTCCTTAAGCCTTCTGTCCCGCGCCCGCATCCATTGATTCAAGACGCGGTATAAACGCTTTCAATTCGGGCATGACTTTTTCGGCAAATAGCCTCATGCTGCGCTCCGCGTCGGGGTGGGGCATACCGCCGTAGCTGAAAACGGCCACGTAGGAGTCTTGGCCCACCCTCTGGTGGATGCGCTTTATCTTCTCCAGGCATTGTTCCGGCGTGCCCCAAACCTGGAGCTTCAAGAAAAAGTCTCTGACGTCGTCATCGCCATATTCGGCCACTTTCTCGGTCATCTTGCTGTAATACTCGTAGCCCCGGATGTCCTTGAAATGGTCGTTTCGTATCTCGTAGTGGTCCATGACCGATTCCCAGTAGCCGCCCACATAACGCCGGGCCATCTCCTCGGCCCTTTCCTCGTCTTCATGGCAGAAGGTGAACCCCACCACCACCGGTGGCGGCGCTTCCGTCTGGTTCACCTCCAGATATATACGGCGGTACGTTTCCAGTTCCTCCTCCACGTCGTCCCACGGCTTCTGGGGGATTATCAAAAGCCCCACGCCAAGCTCGGCCATCACCCGCGATGACTCGGGCGAAACGGCGGCGGCGTAGGTCCTGCCCCGGAAGCTCTTGACCGGCGCCGGCCTGATGTCCCGCCTGGTCTGTTTGACGAATTCACCTTGATACTCGCAATACCCCTGCTCCAACCCGGCAAGCAACATTTGGGCCGATTCTATGAAGCGGGCCCTGGATTCCGACATATCCAGTCCGAACCCCTCAAACTCCACCCTGGCAAGGCCCCTGCCGATACCCAATATCATGCGGCCGCCGCTCAGGTTGTCCAGCATGGACACTTCCTCGGCGGCCCGCATGGGGTCGTGCCACGGCAATACCAGCACCATGGAGCCCAGTTGAACGTGCTGGGTGCGGCCGGCCATATAGGAAAGGAATTGGATGACATCGGGGCACATGGTGTAATCGGTGAAGTGATGCTCCACCCCCCAGATGGACTGAAATCCCAACGGCTCGGCCAGATCAGCCAATGCCAACTCGTTTTGGTAGATCTGCTGGTCGGAGATCTTACGTTGGGGACTCTGAAACACGATGGACATGCCGACGTGCATGGGGTGACTCCTGTTCTAGGCTGGGTTGGTACCAGACCGGTCTCGCCGAAAACTACCTTGAAAGATCCCCTTGAAAGATCCCCTTGAAAAACCCCATTGTAGGCCGGACTTTTTTCGCTGGCAAATCAACAGAGAGGCACCAGACCCAAGACCATTGATGAAAGTCGCCAGAGCGGCAGGAAGGATGCAGTCCCGGCCCTCTGCGCCCAAAAGTCTGGGGCAGTATAATTGGGGCATGAGTGATGCGGCCGGCACAAGAGGCTTGAATCTTAGGGATTTGGCGTTGACGGCGGCTTCGATCTCCCACTTGTTGGCATGGGTGGCCTTTGTCCTGTTGGTGTTCGCGCCGTTCTACCAGGGTGCATCGGTCACGGCCACCGCTCCCGGAGCAATTCCCAGCCAGCCGGTGCAGACCACCGCGACCTTTATAGAGGTCAACGGCTGGGGGGTGCTTCCCATCGTGCTTACTCCGGTCGCGATCTCCGGCGTCGGACTGTTGGGAGTTATATTGGCGGGTCCCGGACTCGTCTGGCGCCGGGCGCCGCTGGGTGTGTCCACCCTGCTGCTTCTGGGGTTCTGCATAGCGGGCAGTCAATCCATCGGTATGTTGTACCTGCCGGCGGCGCTGGCCATGGCGCTGGCTGGGGCTGTCAGCTTGGGTCAACGACGAGAAGCGGCCGTTGATTCTTGACCGATAGTCTTTAACCGGTCAACCAGTCTTTTTTCACGTCGTATGCCCCAGCAATCCACTACACAACGAAATAGGGGATAGGACCAAGTCCTATCCCCTATTGATACCGGCATCAATGATGTATTTGTTGCTAGCCCCAGACGCTTACCTGCTGCCCCGCAGCCTGGGGTCCAAGACATCTCTCAGGGAGTCGCCCAGCAGGTTGACCGCAAACACGATCAGCGCAATGGTGACACCGGGGAAGATGGACAACCAAGGCGAAATCTCGATGTAGGTGGTGGCGCCCAGGTTCAACATTCCGCCCCAAGAGGCGACGTCGGGTGGTATGCCCACGCCAAGGAAGCTTAACGACGCCTCCACGACGATGGCGTAACCAAGGGTTATGGTGCTCAGCACGATGAAGGTGGCCATCACGTTGGGCAGTATGTGCCGGAGCATGATCCGGGTGGAACCCGCGCCGATAGCCCGTGCCGCCAGGGTGTAATCCTGCTCTTTGATGCTGAGGACCTGGGAACGGACCACCCTTACCGCCCCCGGCATCAGAATCACCACCAGGGCCACCACCACGTTCTTTTGGGACGCGCCCAACGCGGCCATCAGCGCCAGCGCCATGATTATGGCCGGGAAGGCCATCATGGCGTCAACCAGTCTTTGGATGATCAGGTCGATCTTGCCACCGTAGTAAGCGCTGAAAATGCCGATCAACGTGCCCGCCGTGATCGCGATGCCCACGCTCATCACACCCACCGACATGGATATGCGCGCGCCGAATATCAACCGGCTCAGCACGTCGCGTCCCAATTCGTCGGTGCCCAAGTATTGCGTGGTGAAGGGCGGTGTGAATTTCGGGGCCACCGCGATGTCTGTAGGACCATGGGGCGCCAGCACCGGGGCCAGCAGGGCGACCGTAATGGCGAATATGAGCACAAAGGCGCCAAAAGCGCCCAAGGGCTGGTGGACACAAAATCCAAGCAGCGAGGCGGGGATCGAAGGCTTAGGCCGAAGCCCGGTCAATACCTCCGCCGCGGCGGTTTCTCGCGTCTGGTCTACAATCATCCCTTACTTCCTCCTGTAATTGCGCTGGACCATCACCGAGACAGGCTAGGCGAAACGGATTCGCGGGTCCAGCCAACCATAGAGCAGGTCTATCAACAGGTTTATCGTCACGATAGACAGGCCGATGATCACCACCACCGCCTGAATCATCACGTAGTCCCGGTGCCCTATGGATTCAATGAGGATGCGTCCCATTCCAGGTACCAGGAAGATGGTCTCAATGATGATGGTGCCGCCAAAGAGACGCCCGAACTGCCACCCAGAGATGGTGAGAATGGGCAGGAACGCGTTCTTCAGGCCATGTCGCGCCAGCACCATCCGCTCGGTCAGTCCCTTGGACCGGGCGGTGCGCATGTAGTCCTCCCGCAGGATCTCCATCATGGCGGAGCGGGTGACTTTGGCGATGAATGCCATGTCGTAACCGGCCAAAGCCAGGGCCGGGAACAGCATCTGCTGCAGGTTAGACATCGGGTCCACCCACACCTTTTCATATCCCAGTGGCGGCAACCAATTGAACAACCTCACCAGGAACAAAATGATCAGTATGGCGGTGAAGAATGTGGGCAGGGCGATGCCGGCCAGAGTGAAGACCCGGGCGCCGTAATCGATTGCGCTGTTGGGTTTGATGGCCGAAACCACTCCCAACGGGATGGCTACGACCATCGCCAAAGCCATGGCGAATATCGCAAGCTCGACGGTCACCGGGATCCGGTCTTTCAACTCCCCCATGACCGGAGCCCTGAACCAGAGGGAATCTCCGAAGTCTCCCTGCACCACCCCGCTCATCCAGTTGACGTATTGGACCACGATGGGCCTATCGGTGCCTATCTCGTGGCGCAGCCGCGCCAGGTCTTCCTGGGTGTAGGAGCCTCCTCCTTCATCTTCCAGAATGGCCAACGCGGGGTCCCCGGGGATCCAGCGCATGAGCACAAAGACCAACACGGTCACTAGAAGCACAGTGGGTATGAACAGGCCTACTCTTTTGATCGTGTACTGTTGCATCTACATCTTCCCATGTTGAGAGGCTTGAATTCGGTGATCTTCGGCCTTGCGGCAGCCGGTATTCAGGCCGAACGAATCACCTTTGATCCAGTTGAACGGCAAACCAAACCCAGAAGGTCTGCCGGGAATCCTGGCGCCCTGACCCGGAAACCGGGTCAGGGCGCTATTTGTATAACTCTGCCTTTTTAGTGGTTTACCGGTCCAGCCAGATGTCCTCGTGCTTGAAGCCGTACTGGACGGTCTGGGGCGGGTTAAAGCCCTTGACGTCCCGGTGCATCTGCCAGAAGAACCGGCCCCATACCAGGGTCACCCAGTGGTTGTCGCCTACCCGGAGGATGTCGGCGGCTTCCCGCAGAAGCAACCGGCGCTTGTCGATATCCTGCTCCACCTTCTGCCGCTGGAAAAGGTCTTCGATCCTCGGGTCGGACCAGTCGGTATAGTTCCTGGTGCCGCCCGGCCGGTAAACACCGCCAAACACGGCGTCGGCATCTAGAACCACCATGCCTTCACCCTGGCAGGCCAGGCCCCAGTCACCCGATGCGTCCACGGCCCGGGCCGTGCCGTAGAGCTTGTAGCCGGCGGCGCTTTCCCAGGTCTGGAGGTCGCCGGTGATGTTCAGAGTTGTCTTGAGCTGCTCCTTGACCACCTGGCATATGGGTACGTAGAAAGAGACTTTACGGGCGTCGAAGGTGGTTTCAAAGCCGTCGGGGAAGCCGGCCTCAGCCATCAGCCTCTTGGCTTCAGCCAGGTCTTCTTGCCCGCCGGGAGTGTCCTTGGGACGCAGGCCAGGCCAGGTCACGGCTTCCGACTCATCGTAGGCCATTCCCGGCATGAATATGCTGGGCTCTCCCGAGGTGTTGTCCAACACGATGTCGTCGATCTGCTGCCGGTCGAGGGCCAGATAGATGGCTTTCCGGACCCGCGGATCGGTAAAGGGTTCCTTCTTTACGTTTATCATCAGGCCCACGTTGAACGCAGGGGCCAGGAAGTGGGCCACGACCTCGCTGTTGGTATCCTTTACCAGTTGGGAGTTCTGCTTGGGCGTAAGCGACGCGCCGCCGGCATTGGACATGTCGACCTGACCCACCTTGAGGGCCGAGATGAAGCGGGAGGCGTCGGTGATGATGAAGTGGTCTATGCTGCCGAAGAAGGGACGTCCCTCCTTGAAGTAGTCGGGGTTCTTGGACACCTTGTAGAAGTTGCCGCGCTGGTACTCGTCCAACATGAAGGGTCCAGAACCGGCATTGTGCTTGATGACGTTCTCCGCCTGGTTCAGGTCTATGTCCTGCTCCAGAAGGTGCTTGGGGAGGATCTTGGCGTAGTCGACGGCCAAGAATTTGATGAATGCCCCCGAGGGGAACTGCAAATTGAATTCGACCGTGTTGGGGTCAAGCGCCTTCAATCCGCCTTCACCCACCGGCTTGACGTAGTTGCGGGTGAGCCCGGAACGGCCGATGGAAACTTCGGGGTTGTAGTAGCGGGACAGGGCGAAAACGACGTCATCGGCGGTCAGGTCCGTGCCATCGTGCCATTTTACGTTTTGATCAAGATGGAACGTGAAAGTGGTCCCGCCGTTGGAGACGTCCCAACTGGTGCACAGGTCGCAGATCACCTTGCTGGTGTCCACCGTGTCGTACTGCACCACCTGGTTATAGAGCTGGGAGTAGGAAATCACGCTGGAAAGTGATGCGGAGCCCAGCGGGTCCCAGTCTTTGGTGTCGGCATAAGCCCGCATGTTGACGTGCTGTCCGTACACGGGCGCCTGGCTGGGAATTGGCGTCGCCGCGGCGCCGGGGGTGGCGGTGGGGATGGGGGTGATGGTAGGCCGGATCAAGACCTCTTTGATCACTTCCTTGATCACCTCTACTTCCACCGGGACTTCTTTGATCACTTCCTTGATCACCTCTTTCTCAACCACTATCGGCGTGGCAGCGGTGCCGCCGCAGGCCACAGCCAGCAGAAGTAGAGAAGCGGTAACGAGGAGAAGTAACATCCGAAGGTTTACCCAGGGGTGCGTCCGCATAACTAATCCTCCATTTTTCGTGGGTCCATTTTTCGTGGGACTGGATGGCCTGCCGAGTCTCGACAGGAGCCACTTTGAATCCACCAACCAGCTTTTCGATCCAGGCGGTGGACCGATGCTTTACCCGGGAAATCCCGAATAACATTTATTCGCCCAAACCAACGGGTTCGGGATGGGGAGAACTATAAAACGATATTATCAGCTAGTCAAGTACCTACATAGGGGTCAACTGCCCCATTCTCATGGCGTAATCACCATCCTGACCGGCGCAATTATCCCGGATTACCTGCCGCTACCCTAGCGTCTCCCTCGTGGCGGCCCATTTATCATTGACGACGTCATCACGCTCAAAAACCCGGGTGGCCCCAAACAAGCTCGCCAAGCGCCAGTGGATGCCGGCTGACCCGTCTTGGTCCATATCAATGGGTGGAACCTGCCGGGAACTGGGTTCCGGACTTGCATCCAGGTTGGCAGAGCCATGGCTGCGTAGCAAAATGCAGGTATTTACCCGATATGGGCAAACATGCTTAGAGTACTTGGGGTTGCGCGACCAACGTTGATGGGTCACGAACACTTAGACTTATCTTTGGAGAAGCGCGAGCCGCGAGAATCGATGGACTCTTCCAGGGTTGCAACGAATTGCCGTGGCATCGCATCCCAATCCCGGAATCGCACTTATACGAATTGAGACATCGAAGCGAATGCCGCCGGTATTTCCGGCGGCAGCAGGTCTGTCACCACCCAATGGTGACAGCACCTGGGCACGCAAACGGAGGAGCGATTCTTGGTGTCGAAGTTTTTACGATCACATGGCTGGTAATGAATAAAATCGGCGGAATTACCCTCGCAGTTGCATTCATTGGACTGCTCTTACTTCCCAGTTGCAGCGATGGCGTGACCATCCCGGCCCACACCAAGGCGCCAACCTCCGAGCCGGCCGTGAAGCCTTCGAAGACCGAGGGAAGGCCGGCCCCGGACCCTCTCCCGGCGGCTACGGCGGCTACGGCGGCAACATCAGCAACATCGGCAACATCGGCATCCTCCGTTGCCCCTTGCTTCTTTTTTAACGGCTCCACCTGA
>JADFPM010000140.1 GCA_022562335.1 Chloroflexota bacterium | reverse complement strand
GCCGACTTTACTTTCAGGGTGACGGCCGACAGCCTCTTTCCTCCGAGTCTCTCCACGGCACGTCCGGTGCCCCCGGTAGGATTGGCGGAGGGCGGGGTGGTGGATCGGACGCTCGAGATCGATGCGACGTTGCCCCCGGGGAGCATCACGGCCACCGTGGGGATGGTCGTCGGTCACGACGAGCTGGATGATTTGAACCTCCTATCCGAGGAGCTGGAATTGCACGTCTTTGACGAGGCGTCGTCGCGGTGGGTTCCGGCCGGCGTGAACATCGGAGAGTCGGCGCCGACGGACATCGTGGGCGAGTCGGGCTACGTGCCCAACGCAGACGACACGATCACGTATTGGGCCGTACGCGATACGTTGAGCCTTTTTGCGGTGGGCGCCACGGCCCAGCGCATCGTGTTCCGGCACATAGCGCCCAACTGTTTCGCCACGTACCTGATCTTGGCATCCTACTACCTGGGTTTCGCCATCATCATCGAGGCTTCATTGAGTTTCCTCGGTGTGGGCGCTCCCCCGGACGTGCCCAGTTGGGGAGGCATCTTGACCCAAGCAACCAGAGAGCACGTTAAGACGGCTCCTTGGGTCGGCATCTTCCCCGGCATGACCATTTTCGTAGTGGTGCTCGGATTCAACCTGTTGGGCGACGCCCTTCGGGACGTGTTCGACCCCAAGCTCAGGGGCCGTTAACCTGAAGCAGATTTGACCGGCTGGTCAAGCTGCCTCTAGACGGCATCCCAGAGGTTGTTAAGTTGCCAACGAAGGGGACCGGGCGCTAGCGCCCGGTCCCCTTCTATTTCCCACAGCGTTTCACGTTATTGGCGCTACACCACGCCCGACCGCCTCAACTGTTCCAACTCCTCGGGAGAATATCCCAAGCGGCCGCAGAAAACCTCCTGGTTGTGCTCACCCAACGCCGGGGCGGCAGCGGGGGAAACGGAACCACCTTCCATTTTGAAAGGCGGGCCGGGCAATAATCCTTGAACGCCGGATTCGATCTCGATCTGTTGCCAAAACCCCCTAAATGCCAACTGCTTAGAATTTTGCAGGTCTGCCACGGTGGCAACATATCCTGCTATGCTGCGCAAACCCTGCAGTGTGTGGTAAACCTCTTCCTTTGGCAGAGCGGCCGTCCAGCGGCCCACCACATCCAACAGTTCTTGCTGATGTTCCCGGCGCGCCTGGGGGGTGTTAAAACGGGGATCATCTTTCAACTCAGGAACGCCCATCAGGTCACAGGCCCGGTCCCAGGTCTCCTCTTGGACGCCAGTTTCCAGCCCAGGACTGATCCAGCCATCGCTTGCTCTCACCAGGTTGGTCTCCCGTCGTTCCGGTTCACGGCCAAACTGGGAATGGATGGACGAATGGATCTGAGCCACGGTGATGGCCTCCATGGCAGAGATATCCACATGCTGTCCGTGTCCTTGGCAATCCCTTGCGTAGAGGGCCAGCATGACCGCCGAGAAGGCGCTGACCCCGGTGGTGTACAGCGCGGCATCTCCGCCAACCTTCAGCGGCTCCCGGTCCGGCAACCCGATGGTATGCATCAGCGCCCCGGTTGCTTGCGCTACGATGTCCGACCCTTTGTAATCTCTATACGGGCCCGTTTGGCCGAAGGGGGTGATCGAAGTGTAGATCAAACGGGGATCGGCCTGGGCCAGCGCAGGGTAATCCAAACCCATCTGTCCCAGATAACCGGGAGGAAAACTCTCGACCAAAATATCGTGGTCTTGGGCCAGTTGTTTTAGGAGTTGCTCGCCAACCGTGGTCTCCAGATTTAGGGTAACGCTCTTTTTAGATTGGTTGAGGGAAAGGAATAAAGCGCTTTGACCTTGGGCGCCTCCGGTGGGCAATGATGGACGTGCGCCCCTGGAGACGTCACCGGAGCCCGGCCGCTCAACTTTCAAAACTTGGGCGCCCAAATCCGCCAACAACCGGGTGCACAGCGGTCCTGCCACGCCTTCGCTCAGGTCCAGGACCGTGACATCACCCAATACGGTGCCGTTATTCAACATTGCCAAACAGGTGCCCTTGGGCCAGATGTGGTCCCGCATCGCGGAACGGCTCCAGGATACAGCAAGGAATCAGCCGCTGGCAAAGCCGAGTCAAACCCATGCCGTCCAATCTACGGAATGACGGAGGATAACCCACCGATGAATGAGCAGGCCTAGATTCAGCAACGGCCTTGGCCAGACCAAAATTCAGCGATCATGTTGACAATACTTGCCTCATCCCAGTACATTCTTCCTGGCGATTTAAGAGCGAACATTTTCAGGAAACCCGCGCCTTAAAACAGATGGAGTGAAACGCCCCGTAACATGACTAGCCCAGTATCTAATGTATTGGTGGTGGAAGACGACCCTGCCATGCTGCGTTTCATCCGCCGGACCTTGGAGGTTGCCGGTCACATTGTGGTGACTGCCACCGATGGACTGGCCGCATTGGACCAATTCCACCGCCATCTGCCCAGCCTGGTGGTGCTGGATATCGGCATTCCCCACATCGACGGGTTTGAAGTGTGCCGCCAAATGCGGGCATTTCACCCGGTGCCCATCATCATGGTGACCGCCCGGGGCGAAGACCTGGACATAGTGCGGGGTTTTGAGGTTGGAGCGGATGACTATTTGGCCAAACCCTTCGCCGGCGGCGTGCTATCCGCCCGGGTAAATTCCCTTTTACGCCGCAGCCAGCGATGGCTCGAGCCAGGCGATGGCAGGTTCGAGTGCGGCGATATCATCCTGGACCAGGGGGCCCACCGGGTGACGCGCGACGGTCACGCGCTGCATCTCACGCCAACGGAATACAAGCTTTTCCAATTGCTGGCTCGATACCAAGGTAAGGTCCTCACCACCGGTCAGATATTCACGGAAGTATGGGGATCTGAATCCGCTGGTGACCCTCAAATGCTCCGCACCCAAATCGCACGTCTACGTAAGAAAATAGATAAAGGTCCATCCACCCCTTCACTCATCTCCACGGAAAGGGGTGTGGGATACTGCTTGAACTGCCCAGACCCCTCCTGATCAACCGGTGTTTGTTTTCCCCTCAGGCCGTTCTTTTATCCGGCAACCGTCATAGTTCTCTGGTGGCGGTGCGGCCACGGAGGCGCCGCCTCTTAGCCTCCGGTTGATCTCCGGTGACCACCATCGCACTTTCGTCACGGCCTTGTTATGTTACGTGATAATGTTGTGACATAATCGACACACACCGCACCGGGAATTGCGTTAAGTTCTATCGGTAAAACCCATGAAACATCTACGCATAACCCCCATCAATGGGTTTTGAAGGTTCATAAGGGCTGACACACGAAAACCAAAGTTGACATCGCATCTCGCAAGGCATGGGAAGGAGGAATCTGGACACTCCATTCCCCGTGCGAGGCATCTAGGAAACCATCGTGTTGGGAGGCAACCTGGAAGCGATGAGAGCCGAACTAAAACAGCTCGACCAAGGACTGAAACAACAAGTGGCCGACCGAACCGGGGCATTGACCGATGCCAACCGTAGATTGGAGGCGGAGGTCGAACAACGCAAGCTTTTGGCAGAAGAAAACCTGGTGATGGCAGAAATCGGAAAGATCACCAGTTCTGAATTGGACATCGAGCAGATATACCAAAGGCTAAGCGAAGAAGCGCAAAAACTGATCCCTTTCCACCGGGTTTCCATCAACTACGCAGACTTGTTGGCAGGAACCGTCTCAAACCATTACGTGGCGGGTTTAGATTTGGGAGAAGGGCACCCTTCCCATGCGGTCCCCATACAGGGTTCATTAACGGAAGCAGCCATATCAGATCTTTCGGGTAAGCTTTATCAACCGTTGAGCATCCAGGAGGTGATGCGGGATTATCCAGGACTGATTCCCAATTACCAGGCCGGGCTCAAATCATTCTTAGCTGTTCCTATGATTGCCAACGCCGCCATCACCGGGGTTTTGCTGTTTCAATCGGCGAATGTCCGGGCATATACCTGCCGCCACTTGGACCTCGCCGTTCGACTGGCGAGCCAGATCGCCCCATCCGTCGCCAATGCCCGGTTGTACGCCCAGCGAAAGCAGGCCGAGGAAGAAACAGCGGCAATCGCGGAGATCGGCCGCATATTCAGTTCTTCATTGGATATCGAGACGGTGTGGGGCCGGTTCACCGAAAAATTGCAGACTTTGATACCCTTCGATTGGGTTTTTGTTCATAACATCGACCCCGATAAGAAAGTATTCACCAGATCCTGTAGGCGTGGCCCCCATATCCCTGACCTCCAGGAATCCGACACTTACCCACTGGCGGGCTCTCTATCCGGAAAGGTGTTTGAAGCTCGGCAAAGTGTTTTGTTCAATGTCAACTCGCGCCAAGAAGCGATCGCGTCCCTTCCCAGCACCAAACCTTTATTTCTCGCCGGAACACGATGTATGTTGGGAGTCCCCTTCATCTCCGCGGGCCAGGTGATAGCCGTGCTGATCCTGGCATCCAAATCGCCAGATGCCTACAATCAAAGGGAAGTGGACCTGGCCACACGGGTCGCTTACCAAGTTGCAGGGACCATTGCCAGTTCCATGCATTTCATCCGGCTGCGAGAAACCGAGAAGGCCCTGCGGGAAAGCGAAGAACGCTTCCGGCAGGTGGTGAATCAGGCAGCGGATCCTTTCTATTTGACGGATCGTCACGGCAAGATCGTAGACGTGAACGAAAGTGCCTGTACAGTCCTGGGTTATTCCAGGGAAGAATTGCTGAAATTGGGCGTCGGCGATTTTTCCGTCGATTCCACGTACAGATCACCGGAAACCATACAGCAAAATTCCGAAGCCAGATGGCAAGCGCTAACCAAAGGTAAGACCGTTACCGTAGAGAGGATGCACCGGCGCAAGGACGGAACCACATTTCCAGTAGAGGTGCGGATAGGACTGATAGAGTTCGGCACTCAACGATACCGGTTATCCATGGCCCGGGACATAACCAGCCGGAGGCAATCCGAGGAGCGAATCGAATCTTCTTTAAAAGAGAAGGAAGTGCTCTTAAAAGAAGTCAATCACCGGGTGAAAAACAACCTTCAGATCATATCCAGCCTGCTGAATCTCCAGTCCCGGGAATCCCTGGACGAGCCGGCGCAAAAGATCCTGCAGGACAGCAGGGACAGGATCAAAGCCATGGCGCTGATCCACGAAAAGCTATACGAGTCGGAGGATTTATCAAGGATCGACTTTGGCGATTACCTGAGGAGCCTTGCCTCCGGCATGCATGAATCCTACGGGTTAGGGTCGCGCCAGATAGACCTTACCATTGAATCGGTGTCGACCTACATGGCTATAGACACAGCGATTCCCTGCGGACTGATGGTGAATGAACTGGTATCCAACGCGATGAAACACGCCTTTCCAGCGGGCCAAAAAGGCCACATCAACGTCTCCCTTAGTTCCCACGAGGACCGGCTTATTTTGAGCGTACGGGACGATGGAGTGGGTCTGCCCGATAACTTTAGCGCCCGTGCTCCCCAGACGCTGGGCATGAAACTGATCGACGCACTGGTCAGCCAATTGGATGGGGAGCTTAAGATCACCAATGAAAATGGAACCCAGTTCGAGGTCACTTTCCCGATTGGGGATTAATTGGATTCTTACCCAGAATCACGAATTCACGTCATTATGCGTTTGATTGAGGCCCGCCGATATGGTGGGACCTCCCATCCGGAGCCGTCATGTCTTTAGTTGCCAGAGTAGCTAGTGCACGAAACAAGACTTGGTCAACCCCCAGCAAGTGGGTTCTCGTGTTGGGGGCCGTTGCTGTTTACTTTTTAGCTTTTAGCGGCCTGGCCTCCGTGTTCGGATCGTTAGCGTGCATTTTTATCACCATACCGGTATCGGCCGCGGCATGGTCGTTTCGATTACGCGGAGGGTTTGCCGCCGGCATCTTGACCTACCCGATAAATCTGGCGGTGTTGGGGATTTACATGCCCGATCAAGTTCCAATATGGGCGCTCCAGACGGGTATTGTATGCAGCGTCGCAGAGACACTGGCGGGATCTATCATTGGAAAGACCCGTGATCTGCAGGACAAATTACGCGAGGAAGCTCTGATCCGGAGTAAAAGCGCAGAGTCCCAGCGCCGCTCGGCAATGCAGGAGGAGACTCTGGCCGACATCGGGCGGATCATCCATTCAGCTCCCGACATTGAGCAGGTATTCGATCTGCTGGCTTTCAAAGTGAAACAGCTCATCCCCTTCGACTTCCTTTCCATTACCCGCACGGATCTGGACGCCGGAACCACCCGCCGGTTATACGTCACCGGGACCGTGGTCCCCGAGCGCCGGCCAGGCGAGGTCGCGCCATTAGCAGAAACTTTGAGCAGAGAAGTCACCCGCACGGGATCCACCATCTCACTTGACGCTGAATCGGAATCGGAATTGGCATTGCGTTTCCCAGGTCTGGTGGCCAGCTTCCGAATGGGCCTTAGTTCTTTTTTGGCGGTGCCTTTGATTTCCAGCGACCACGTGATTGGAGTCATGCATTTTCGCTCTTGCCAGCTCCACCGGTACAATCAAAGCCACCGAGCCCTGGCGCAAAACGTGGCTTCTCAGATCTCAGGCGCCATCGCCAACGCCCAACTCTACCGGGAGCGGTTGCGAGCAGAAAGATCTTTGAGCGAAAGCGAAGAGCGCTACCGCAGCCTGGTGGAAACCTCCCCTGATGCCATCGTAGTCACGAAAAAGGGTGAGATCATTTATGTTAATCCGGCGGGAGTGGAGCTCTTAGGGGCGGCGGGAGACCAAGACGTGATTGGCAAGAGCTACATCGATTTTGTGCATCCCGACTTTAAGGCATTGGCCGCCGAGAGAATAAGCATGGCCACCGAAGAGATGGAACCGATCCCCCAACGGTATAGCAAAATCGTGGGTCTAGATGGGCGGGTTCGCGATGTCGAAGTGACTGGGACACCGCTATTCCAAGATAGAGAAAGAACGGTACAGATAACACTTAGGGAAATCACCGAGCGTTTACAGGCCGAGCAGGCGTTGCTGGAAAGCGAGGCCAGAAGCACCGCGCTTTTAGAATACGCCTCCGAGGGCATCGTGGTGGCCAACCAGGCCGGCGAGATCGTGTTGGCCAATGCTCGCACCGAGGAGATGTTCGGGTACACACGGACAGAACTCTTGGGCAATCTCGTGGAAATCCTAATACCGGAAAACCTGAGGACCGTTCATGGACATCACCGATCCAGCTAAAACCAAAACCCTTCC
>JADFPM010000139.1 GCA_022562335.1 Chloroflexota bacterium | reverse complement strand
GGGATATTCTCCTGGAGTTCATGCAGAGTTCGGGCGGCCTGACGGTGGCCGATCTATTTACCGGCAAGGATGCCATCAGCTCCGGTCCGGCTGGCGGGGTGCTGGCTACCGCCGCCGTGGCCAGGCTCAACGACGTGGCGGAGACCATCGGGTTTGACATGGGCGGCACCTCCACCGATGTCTGCCGCTACGGCGGGACCTTCGAGAAGGTGTTCGAGGTGGAGACGGCGGGGGTGCAGTTCCAGGCGCCGAGCCTGGACGTGAACACGGTGGCGGCCGGCGGGGGTTCTATCCTCTGGTTTGACGGCCAGAAGCTGCGGGTTGGGCCCCGGTCGGCGGGTGCTGATCCGGGACCGGCCTGCTACGGCCGGGGTGGTCCCCTGGCCCTCACCGATGCCAACCTCCTGTTGGGCCGCATTCTCCCGGCCCATTTCCCCCGTACTTTCGGCCCCCACCAGGACCAACCGATCGATCGGGCCGTCGTTGAGCGGAAGTTCAAGGAACTGGCCGCCACGGTGAACGGCCGGCTGGGCGCCACCCTATCGCCCCGGGAGATTGCCCTGGGGTGCATCAAGATCGCCAACGAAATCATGGCCAAGCCCATCAAGGAAATCTCCGTCGCCCGGGGCTTCGACATCCGGACCCACGCGTTGGTCTGTTTCGGCGGGGCCGCCGCCCAGCATGCCTGTGCCATCGCCCGGATTTTGGGCCTTCGCAAAATCATTATCCACCCGTTGGCGGGACTGCTCTCCGCCTATGGCATCGCCGTGGCCGACCACCTGCGCTACGGGATCAAAGCGCTGGTGCAGGTGTTGACCCCCGACCTGTTTCAAACCCTCGACGGCGCTTTCGAACGGCTGGCCCGGCCGCTGGTCCGCGAAATCGAGGGTCTGGGCATCCCCAAAGACGACATTCTAGTCGAGCGCCTCATGGACCTGCGCCCATTGGGGACGGACAGCTATCTTTCCGTACCCTTCGTCGCGTATGACGAGATTGCGCCGGCCTTCCTGGCGACCTACCAGCGGCATTTCGGCTTCCGCCCCGCCGGTGTGCCGTTGGAACTGGTCAATATCCGGGTGGAGGTGGTGGGCAAAGGCGGCGCTTTTGAGGAGACCGAACTTCCCAGGTCACGCGGCCCGGCCCGGCCGTTCCCTATGGAGACGGTCCCGGTCACGTTTGCCCGCCAGGCCACGGAAACATCCGTGTATCGACGTGAGCAGCTGGAGGTTGGGGTCCGCGTCAGGGGACCGGCCATCGTGGTGGAGCCCTATTCCACCATCCTCATCGAGCCGGGATTTACCGCTACCGTCAATAGCTACGGACACCTGGTGGTGGAGCAAGGGGCCCTCGAGACTGAAGTGGTGGACACCCAACGGGACCCCATCATGCTGGAAGTGTTCAACAACCTGTTCATGAGCGTGGCCGAACAGATGGGCACCAGCCTGGCCAACACCGCCCATTCCATAAATATCAAGGAGCGCCTCGACTTCTCCTGCGCCATTTTTGACCCGCAAGGGCAGCTGGTGGCCAACGCGCCCCACATCCCCGTGCACCTGGGCGCCATGAGCGAATCGGTGCAGGGGATCATCCAGGCCAATGGGGAGCGGATGCGTCCCGGCGAGGTTTACGTGACTAACAATCCCCATGGCGGGGGGTCGCATTTGCCCGACGTGACGGTCATTACCCCGATGTTTGGTCCCGACGACCGGCCCCTGTTCTATGTCGCCTCCCGGGGCCACCACGCCGACATCGGCGGCATCACCCCCGGCTCCATGCCGCCCTTTGCCACCACCCTCATTGAGGAGGGGGTGGTCATCGACAACTTCCTGCTGGTGAGCGGCGGCCAACTGCGGGAGCAAGCAGTACGGCGGTTGCTCCTTGACGCGCCTTACCCGGCCCGTAATATTGAAGAGCGAATATCCGATCTGAAGGCCCAGGTGGCCGCCAACAACCGGGGCGTGGGGGAGTTGCAGCGGCTGGTGGACAAGTACAGCCTGGCGACGGTCCACGCCTACATGGGGCATATCCGCGACAACGCCGCTGAGGCGTTGCGGGAGGCTCTGGGTAATTTTCTGAGCGCGGGCGATTTCTTTAATGCGACCTTCGAAGACTTCCTGGACGACGGCGCCCGGATTGCGGTGCGCATCACCATTCAGCGGGGGACCGATCCCCCCTGGTCCCATCGGGCCACCATCGACTTTTCCGGCACCTCGCCCCAGTTGCCCGGCAACCTGAACGCGCCGGTGGCGGTGACCAAGGCCGCCGTCCTTTACGTGTTGCGGACCCTCATCGACCGGGACATCCCTTTGAACTCGGGTTGCCTGGAACCGGTCACCATCCATATTCCCCAGGGCTGCCTGCTCAACCCCTCCCCGGACGCGGCGGTGGTGGGCGGCAACGTGGAGACCTCCCAGCGGGTGGTGGATGTCCTGCTGGGGGCCCTGGGGATGGCCGCCGCCTCTCAGGGGACCATGAACAACTTCCTCTTTGGACGGGAGGACGGCCAGGGGAGGCAATACTACGAGACCATCGCGGGCGGCTCCGGCGCGGTGGATGGGCATCCCGGGGCGTCGGCGGTGCAGGTCCACATGACCAACACGCGCATCACCGATCCCGAAGTGCTTGAGCAGCGCTTTCCCGAGCTCCGGCTGGAGCGGTTCGCCATCCGGCGCGGTTCGGGCGGCAAGGGGCGCTACCGGGGTGGGGACGGCGTCATTCGGGAGATCCGGTTTCTGGAGCCGCGCAAGGTCTCCATCCTGTCCGAGCGGCGGGTCTATCCGCCCTACGGCCTGGCAGGCGGGCGGCCGGGGGCCAGAGGGCGCAATCTGCTGGTGCGGCGGAACGGCCAGGTAGAGGCGCTCCCCGGCAAAGTGGAACTGGTGGTGCGGCCGGGTGAGAAGATCGTCATCAAGACCCCTGGCGGAGGGGGGTACGGTGCCGGTTAGCGGAACGATCATCCGGCGTCTCGCCGCCCATGGGCTGCTGATGCATCCCTTTACCTCGTTGGCTGTGGCCGGCGTGACCATGGTGCTTGCCATCCCCCGGGCCGGCCCGTTCGACATCAGCCGCATACTGCCGGTGGGGCTGGTCATGTTGCTAATCCAGTTAACCATCGGGATCACCAACGATCTGCTTGACCGGCCCTATGATGCGGTGGCCAAACCTTCCAAGCCCATTCCATCGGGACAGGTCAACCCGCGCACCGCCCTGATCATGGCGAGCGGCTTGCTGATTGGCGCGCTCGGCATGGGATTACGATTCGGCCCGATACCTGGGGGCATCATGCTGTTTGGCCTGGCTTGCGGTCTGGCTTATAACCTGGGTCTCAAGCGGACATTTATCTCCTGGCTGCCCCACGCCCTGGCCGCGCCGACGCTGCTGCTGTGGGTGCGCGCCATAAACGGGGAGCTGCCGTGGGCCCTGCTCTGGGCCTATCCCCTGGGGTTGCTGCTGGGACCGGCCCTCAACCTGGCCAATCAGCTATTCGGGGCGGAAGCGGCGGCCGCCAGCGGCGAGCGTTCTTTTCTCCATCATATTGGGATCGTGCCAGGTGGGCGGTTAGCTGCCGGCCTGTTCGTGCTCACCGCCGGGTGCCTGCCTTTGGTGATCTTGATCAGCCAGCTCCCGGTGCAGATCGCTGTGGTTGGAGCTTTAGCGGCCGCCGGACTGGGCGTCATTTTCCTGGTCGTGGCCGAGCTGGATCGGCGGGTGGCCCTATGGCCGCTGGGCCTGGCTATCGCGGCGGTGCTGGGCGTGGCCTTTCACCTGTCTATTCCGTGACGGCTGGAGATAGGTAGGATGCCCCCCGAGCGGCTGGGCGGCGCATCCTTGTTGTCTTTCATGACATTTGCGCCAGCAGCGTCTGGAAATGCGGATGGCTGCGCAGTGGATCCAGATCGGAATCGTGCTCGATCCATTCCTTGTGGGTAGCGCCGGCCTTCGCCGATTTCTCCAGATAATCAATCGCTTCTTCGATTTCTTCTGAAAGGGCGTAGATACAAGCAACATTATAGAGAATCAGAGCATCCCCGGGGTCTATCGCCAGCGCTCGCCGGGCCCACTTCAGGCCCCGTTTCCCCTCGCCCAATTGGATGAGAGCGTTGGCGCCAAGGTAGTGCGCCCGCGCATCGTCCGGGTTGAGTTCCAGGTGCCTTTCGATGATCTCCAGGCTTCGTCGGTAGGCAGTCTCAGCCTTCGTTTTACGGCCAAGCCCGTTGTACGTGTTAGCCAGAAAGAGTGGCCCTTGATAATCCTCGGGGTTCACTTCGCACGCTTTTTCAAAAAGCTCAGCCGCTTTCTCCGGCTTCCCCTGAGGCCAACAAGTACGTGCATAAAAGTAGTACGCTTCAAAGAGCCTGGGGTCCAGCCGAATGGCCGTCTCGAACTCTCTCTCCGCTTCGTCGTATTGCTCGCTTAGTGAGACGGCAAGTCCATGAGCCACGTGGGCTTCCGCCAGGTCCGTGTCGAGCTCCAGGGCTTTCCGGCTGGCCTCCTCGGCAGCCCGCAGATTCGCATCGGTGCTCTCCCAGTACATGTAGAGCCAGGAGTGACAGTCGGCAATACCGGCATAGGCGAGGGCATAATCCGGATCGATTTGCGTGGCGCGGTTAAACATCTGTCGCGCAAACGCAATATTTTTGCGGCTAAACTGGTGGAAGAACTTCCGTCCCCGCAGGTAGACGTCATAAGCCTCAACGTCGGTAGTGGGCACTTTTCCCAGGGCACGCTTTTCTTTGGGGCTCAGCATGACCCGGAGAGCTTGGACGATATTTCCCGCGATCTCGTCCTGAATGGCGAAGACATCCTTGAGTTCCCGGTCATACTTCTCGGACCAAAGGTGGTAGCCGTCGGCCACGTTGATCAGCTGGGCCGAGATCCGCAGCCGGGTATCCGATTTCCTTACACTCCCTTCCAGCACTGTCGCCACATTCAGCTTTTGTCCGATCTCGCGGATGTCCTGCTGTTGGCCTTTGAATGAAAAGGCGGAGGTCCGGGCAGATACTCGCAAGTCCTTGATCTTGGTCAGCGCATCGATGAGTTCTTCCGCCATCCCGTCGCAGAAATAGTCCTGGTCCTTTTCCGGACTCAGGTCCATGAAAGGCAGTACCGCAATGGAAGGAGCCGGTGCAGTTTCCGGTGCATCCTGTCCGATGGCCGGTGGGGTCTGTGGGGCAGGTCTAGCTGCGATCAAGGGCGTCGGCGGCCCTTCCTTAGCTGGCGTGCGCACCACCCCTTTCTCGGTGATGTCAAAGGCCCAGGCCAGTCCCACGGCGGCAGGGAATCCCAACAGCAGCAGGGTAACCACCAGGCTACCGACCCAATCGGGAATGTGCATCGCCGGAAAGGCGCCATCGATGATCTGGATGATGACAAAGGTAACCCCGGCATAAACGATAGCCACCCGGAAGACCCGGCGGCGCTTGAGCTCGGCGAGGAAGGCGGCTAGTTTAGAGGTTGGCTCCGGCATGCCTTGGTAACGACAGGTTTCTCATGGGTCAGGCGAATATAAGGACGATTAGGCTGAGATGTCTGCCCCTAAAGTAATAAAGGGCCGGGATTTCATTTGGTCCCGGCGCACTCGGCTGTGGCCTTTTACACCGGCAAAAGGGATCGGCCACGGTTCGAGATGACAATAAGTAACCGTGTCTTGAAACTTCCGGGAGCCGTTCCGCCGGGACCCAACCATTACAAATTACCCTTTGGCGGTCCACGGCCTTTAATTTCCTCCGCATTGATGATCGCGTTATAACCAACCGGCACAGGGAGAACGCTCATGACACTCAATTGGATTGATCTGGTTGCTTTTGTGGCCTTTCTGGCTACGGTGATCGGTATTTCCCTCTATGCCTCCAGGGAAGAGGAGACCTCGGCCGATTACTTTCTTGCCGGCCGGAACCTCTCCTGGTGGCTCATCGGGTTTTCACTCATTGCCTCTAATATTTCCACTGAGCATTTCGTCGGTATGGCCGGCCGGGGCTACGACATCGGCTTAGCCATCGCCAGCTACGAGTGGATGGCGGCGGTGACGATGGTGATCGTCGCTATTTTCTTTCTCCCTAAATTCCTTCGCAGCGGGATCTATACGATTCCCGAGTACCTGGAATACCGCTACAATAACGCCGCGCGCACCCTCATGGCCGGTTACGTGATGGTGGCTTACGTTGTGGTGGCCCTGGCTTCGGTGTTGTATGCCGGTTCGCTGGCCCTCCAGTCGATTTTCGGCATCGATATTATGGTGGGTGTCTGGCTCATCGCCATCATTGCCGGTACGTATACCATCTACGGCGGGCTCAAGGCTGTGGTCTGGTCCGATCTGTTTCAGGGGGTGGCCCTGCTCCTGGGAGGTCTTCTGGTGATGATACTGGGTTTTCAGGCCGTGGGCGGCTGGGACGCATTTGTGGCCGGTTCCGCCGGGAAGCTGCACACGGTGTTGCCCTGGAATCACCCCGAAATGCCCTGGGTGGCGGTGTTCATCGGCGGCCTGTGGATTCCCAACCTGTATTACTGGGGCCTCAACCAGTTTATCACCCAGCGGACCCTGGCGGCCAGGAGCCTGGCTGAAGGTCAAAAAGGCATTTTCCTGGCGGCGTATATTAAACTGTTCATCCCCTTCATCATCGTGTTCCCGGGGATCATGGCATACCAACTTTACGGGAGCGACATTCCCCGGGCCGACCAGGCCTATCCCTACATGATCAGCCGTATCCTGCCCACCGGTCTGCGGGGTATCATGTTCGCCGCCCTGTTCGGAGCCGTCCTGAGTTCACTGGATTCCATGCTGAACTCGGCCGCCACCATTTTCACCATCGACATCTATAAGCGCCATTTGAAAAAAGACGCCTCGAACCGCAGGTTGGTTACCGTGGGCCGGATAGCCACGGCGGTCTTCGTGGTCGTCGGCGGGCTGTGGGTGCCGGTGGTGGCCGGATTCGGCAGCGTCTTCCAGTATATGCAGATGATCTGGGGCTTTATTTCACCCGGTATTGTGGCTTCATTTCTGTTCGGGATGCTGGTGAAAAAGGCGCCCCCGGCGGCGGCCATCGGCGCCATGATTCTGGGCGTGCCGGTGTATGGACTATTGGTGCTGCTGCTTCCGGAGATAGCCTTTCTCCATCACATGGCCATCACGTTCCTGCTGCTCATCGCTTACATGGCTATCGTCACCTGGGTCGGGCCCCTGACCGAACCGGTCGTTATGCCGGTACGGGTTGAGCTGGACATGACTCCCTCTCGCGGCG
>JADFPM010000138.1 GCA_022562335.1 Chloroflexota bacterium | reverse complement strand
ATGCGACCGCAAATGACCCGATTTCATTAAGTTAAGGGAGCCCTATTTTGAATCCTGTCCGGCCAGAAAATGGCATGCGCCCGGTGAGAGTTAGGATTATGAACCCACCGGACGCCAAGTCCACCGTTTCAAAATGGCCGTTTTGCCGCAACAGCCGTGGACGGTCCCGCCATTAGGCATCACGGGCGGCGGGATAACATGGTTATGTCAGATGCCCTGCCAGTACCGGCGGCCCTCGCGGGTGACCACTTTCCCGAGATGGTCCGCCGGAGCAAAGTGCCCGGCCGCCACGATGGCATCGTCCCGCTCGGCACGCTCCAGCAAGGCCTCACGGCTCTTGGTGCTTTGGTCTTTATCGGTGTCAACCCCGGCGCACCAACTGGGCTCCTGGACTTGGGCTTTGTTGTGAAGGACGTCGCCGGCAATGATCGCGGTTTGGCCTTGGGACTTGATCAATATCGATTGGTGTCCCGGCGTGTGTCCCGGCGTGGGGAAGGTGCTCACTTCGTCGGTGATGTTGTATTCACCCTCTATCAGGTCCATCTTCCGCAACCGCCGCAGCGGCATAACCTGGAGCTTGACGTAAGGGGCCGATTCAAGGACGTCCGGTGAGGTGAAATGGTCCCAATCCAGCTTGGGCACCAGGTACCTGGCCCGGCGGAAGGTGGGAGCGGGCATGCCGCCTTGATAACGGAGGTTCCAACCCACATGGTCTCCGTGCAAGTGGGTATGGACCACGATGTCGATCTCGTCCGACGGAGATACGTTGGTGTTTTGGGTATTGTCCGGCGGGGCCAAGACGGGACGCAGATTCTCGTATAGATTGCCGGTGACGTTGCCCCGGTCGGCATGGGGGCCTGGGCCCAATCCCGTGTCCACCAAGATCAATTTGCCCTGAGACTTGAGCACGAAAACGCCGTAGTACAGTTGCAACTGGCCGTTTTCCAAGGCGTCCTGGTGCGCCGCCCAATCGGCGGCGTTGGTGGTGGGAAACATCATCGACGGTTCCCGGGACGGCGGCACCATGTCCAGCACCGCCGTGATCTCCACATTTCCTACCGTGACTTTATCAGTCATCTGTTACTCCGTCTCTAAATCGATTTGATGTTCGCTAGTTGCACCCCAGGCGTTTCCGGCCTGGGGTTTCCGGTTTAGTATTGGACCAGCGAAAACAGGTCGTAACCTTTCAGCTTGCTTCGGCCGTCCAGGTCGGTAAGTTCTATCACCACGCCTATCCCGGCAATGACGCCGCCGGCCTTTTCAACCAGGCGGGCCGTGGCTGCCAAGGTCCCTCCCGTCGCCAGAAGGTCGTCCAGTATCAACACCCTTTGCCCGGGGCTGATGCCATCCACGTGTATCTCCATGGCGTTGCTGCCGTACTCCAGGCTGTATTCGGTGGAATGAATGGCTGAGGGCAATTTGCCCGGCTTGCGAACCGGCACCAGGGACTTTCCCATCTGATATGCCATCGGCGCGCCAAACAGAAATCCCCTGGATTCCACCGGAACTATCACCTCGAAATCCGAAGGGTCGAAATGCTCCCGCAGTTGGTCGATGGCAAAAGTAAACGCGAGGGTGTTTTGAAGCAAGGGGGTGATGTCGCGAAAGAGGATCCCCGGCTCAGGAAAGTCTGGGATATCCCTGATAAAGGACTTTAGCTCCATCGAAATTCGACTCTCAGTCACGCACCGGGCCCAACATTAGCCCGGTAATGGCGGGTTGGGCCGCGCTAATACCTTTCTCACGCCTCTCGGGAGGCCACGAAGCAGTGTAGAATAAGGGGAGTGGGCCGTCAAGCCAGACCACGTGGACCGGCCCGCGGGACACCCGGTATCTGCTATTCTGCGCCCGCCCTCACGATTGACTTTTTACTACTGGATACCTATAATTCATGTTGTATTTCAGGCTCCCTGGCGCACCGGCCCCAATACCCAAAGGGGCCGTTTTATAATGTCTCAGCCACCTTGCATCCTCTGTGCCCCGGTGGCGCAATGGAAGCGCAGTCGACTTGTAATCGACAGGTTAGGGGTTCGAATCCCCTCTGGGGCTCCATAATGAACCGAGTCTCCACTCTTCAGCCCCGCTGGGCCCATCGCCGAGTGGGGTAGCAACCAGAACCTGGAGGGGTGGGTGAGTGGTTAAAGCCACCAGACTGTAAATCTGGCGTCCGGAAGGGCTTCGCAGGTTCGAATCCTGCCCCCTCCACCAAGACAAATTAATAGGGGACTCATTCATAAAATCAGCCGGACCAACCGGCGACTGGCCCAGATAGCTCAGCGGTAGAGCACGTTCTTGGTAAGAACGGGGTCGGCGGTTCAATCCCGCCTCTGGGCTCCAGCATAAAACAGGACAGGAGAGGATATCCAACATGGCCAAGCAGGCATTCGACAGGTCCAAGCCCCACGTGAACGTGGGAACCATCGGGCACGTAGACCACGGCAAAACCACTCTGACCGCCGCCATCACCAAGGTTTCAGCGGCTAGGGGGCTGGCGACCTACCGGGACATGGACAGCATCGACAACGCCCCGGAAGAAAAGGCGAGGGGTGTGACCATCGCCATCGCCCACGTGGAATACGAGACCGAGGCCCGCCACTATGCCCACGTGGACTGTCCCGGGCACGCCGACTATATCAAGAACATGATCACCGGCGCGGCCCAAATGGATGGCGCCATCCTGGTGGTCAGCGCGCCCGACGGCCCTATGCCCCAGACCAGGGAGCACATCTTGCTGGCCCGGCAGGTGGAAGTTCCCAAGATACTGGTGGCGCTGAACAAAGTAGACATGATGGATGACGAAGAGCTCCTCGAGCTGGTGGAAATGGAGATTCGGGACCTGTTGAACCGCTACGACTACCCCGGCGACGACACGCCGATCATCCGGGTCAGCGGCCTCAAGGCGTTGGAAGGCGACCCCGAAGCCGAACAGGGCATACGGGACCTGTTGGACGCCCTGGACGAATTCATACCGGTGCCTCCCAGGATCATCGACCGCGACTTTCTGATGCCCATTGAAGACGTGTTCGGCATCAAAGGCCGAGGCACGGTAGTGACCGGCCGGGTCGAAAGGGGACAGTTGAAACAGGGCGACCCCGTGGAGATCATCCGGTTCGGGGATGTCCGCGAAACCGTGGCAACCGGCCTGGAGATGTTCCACAAGACACTGGACGTTACCCAGGCGGGAGACGCCGTGGGCATCCTGCTGCGCGGCGTAGACCGGGAAGAGGTCGAACGCGGGCAGGTCTTGGTCAAACCCGGCTCGATGAGACCCCACACCAAAGCCGAGGCTGAAGTATACATATTGAGCCGGGAAGAAGGCGGCCGCCATACGCCCTTCTTCAACGGCTACAAGCCCCAGTTCTACATCAGGACCAGCGATATCACGGGCGAATGCGAACTGCCCGAGGGCATTGAAATGGTTATGCCCGGCGACAACGTGAAGATGATCATATCCCTGATCACACCGGTGCCCATCGAAGAGCAGATGCGTTTCGCTATCCGCGAGGGTGGCAGGACCGTCGGCTCCGGGGTGATCACCAAAGTCCTAGACTAGATTAGACAAGGTGATGGATTAAAATATGCCTAGAAAGTCAGCAGACGTACGCCCGATCATCACCCTCCAATGCAGCGACTGCCGGGAGCGGAATTACACCACGGTCAAAAACCGGCGCAACGATCCACAGCGGGTCGAACTTCGCAAGTTTTGCTCCCGCTGCCGTGGCCACAAAGTACACCGGGAAGTGAGGTAACGCCATATGGCCAGGGCTTCAACCAGGGGCGGCCGCCCCTTGGCGCAGGGCGCGGCGGCGCGGATCAGCCCCGTCACCTTCCTTCAGGAAACGGCGTCGGAACTCAGAAAATCGGTTTGGCCCAGCCGGGAGGAAGTGACCCGGTTGACGGTCATCGTGATTGTCGTCGCAATCATATTTGGATTCTTTCTGGGCGGCCTGGACCGGATTTTCGCGGAGATTTTCGGCCGCTTCGTACTGTGACCGGCGCCAACAACGCCCGGGAGTCTTCGCCTGGCACCGTCAGCCGAACCTTCCGACCGCAGGAATAACGTCATGACAACTGGAAACAGGCCACAATTGGAAGAAGAGCAAGGACCCCGGTGGTATATCGTTCATACCTATTCCGGGCAAGAGGATTTGGTCAAGAAAAACCTGGACCTGCGCATACAAAGCCTGGACATGCAAGACCGTATCTTCGATGTTTTGGTTCCAACCGAAGAGGAAGTGATCTTCAAGGACGGTCAGCGCCGTTCGGAAAGACGCAAACTGTTCCCAGGCTACATCCTGGTCCAGATGACCATGGGAGACGAGAGTTGGTACGCCGTGCGCAACACGCCGGGTGTCACCGGTTTTGTCTCCAGCGAAGACGAGACCGACAAGCGGGCCAAGCCCGTTCCCCTGGAAGACAAGCAGATTCAAGACATCCTCAAGCAGGTGGAATCAGCGCCCACCCGCATCAAGATAGGCCTGGAAAAGGGTGAGACCGTCCGCATCACCGAAGGACCGTTTGTGGACTTCATCGGAGCGATCAACGACGTGGACGAAGGTAAAGGCAAGGTCCGGGTATTGGTTTCCTTCTTCGGCCGCGAGACCCCGGTGGAGTTGGATTTCTTGCAAGTGGAAAGGATTTAGGACTAAAAATTGGCTAAGAAACTTCGCGCTATCATCAAGCTGCAACTGGAAGCCGGCAAGGCCACCCCGGCGCCGCCGGTAGGCCCCGCTCTGGGTCAACACGGCGTCAATATCATGGGCTTCGTGAAAGAGTACAACGCCCGCACCGCCGACCAGCCGGGCACCATAGTCCCCGTGCACATATCGGTCTTCGAAGACCGTTCATTCACCTTCATCACCAGGACGCCTCCCGCTTCCGACCTGCTGAGAAAGGCGATCGGCGTGGAAAAGGGAGCTTCCGATGCCGTTCGGGACAAGGTGGGAACGGTGTCACGCCAGGCCCTGCGGGAGATTGCCGAGTTGAAACTCTCGGACCTGAACGCCAGTTCGGTGGAACACGCCATGTCGATAATACAAGGAACCGCCCGCAGTATGGGCATAGAGGTAGCAGAGGAATAACATGCCCAAGCACAGCCGGCGTTACGGCGCCGTGGCAACCCAGGTCGACGCCGACCGCCTATACGAGCCTAGAGAAGCCATAGACCTGGTGAAAGAGACCGCCAACGCCAAGTTCGACGAGACGGTGGAAATCCACCTGTACACCAATGCAGACCCCCGCCACGCGGACCAGATGGTCCGTGAAGTCGTGGTCATGCCCCATGGCCTGGGGAAGCAGATCAGGGTCTTGGTGTTCGCCAGCGGCGAGGCGGCGGACATCGCCCGTCAGGCGGGCGCCGACTACGTGGGCGAAGACGACATCATCGACCAGGTGGAAAGCGGCTGGGCCGAGTTTGAAGTGGGGCTAGCGGTGCCCCAGGTCATGCCCAAGATCGGCCGATTGGGCCGCGTGTTGGGACGCCGGGGCCTCATGCCCAATCCTCGTTCCGGCACCATGGTGCAACCCCAAGACCTTCCCAGGGCGATCCAGGAAGCAAAGGCGGGACGCCTGGAGTTCCGCACCGACCGCACCGCCATCATCCACTGTCCCGTGGGCAAGGCCAGTTTTTCCGCGGACCAATTGATGGACAATCTATCGACGTTGATAGATCAGATAGTCCGGTCCAAACCCTCGGGGGTGAAAGGCTCGTTCCTGAAATCGGCCTATCTCACATCATCCATGGGTCCCAGCATCCCGTTGGACCTGGCGGCCCTGCAAGCATTGAAGGCGCCGGACTAAAATCAAATCCAGAATTTAAGCGAAGGATAGGACCATAGGGCAGCGGGCGATTCATCACCGCCGCCAACCCACCAGCAAAAATATCGCATTCGACGCCATAGACCGCGGGTCCCCGAAATATCGGGGTTAAGGATAACAATCGCCCGCCTAGGCGCGCCAGGCACCCAACCAGTTGGGTTCATGTTGCCCGCGCCTATTTCTAGGAGCGGGTTTTTTAGTCCCGTCACCGGACAACCCGCCCTCGAACAAAAGGCGATTCAAAAGGAGACCTAACTTGCCGACTCAGCAAAAAATCGACCGGGTAGAAGCGTTGAAGGATAAACTCGAGCGTTGCTCCATCGCGTTGGCCACCGATTACACCGGGATCACGGTAAACGAAATGACGGAGCTACGCCGCCAGATGCGGGCCGCCGGAGTGGAATTCACCATCGTCAAAAACACCTTGATGTATCGGGCTTCGGACGCTGCCCAACGGCCCCAGGTGAAGGAGATCGTCCAGGGCCCCACGGCCGTAGCTCTGGGCTATGACGACCCGTTGGACGTGGCAAAGGCAGTGGCCGATTACATCCGCACCTCCCGATCGACCTTGACCATCCGGGGAGCGGTGCTGGGAGACGGTCCCGTGATGCTTCCGGCCGAGGTGAACCGCCTGGCGTCCCTGCCGCCAAAGCCCCAGTTGCTAGCCACGTTAATGGGTCAATTGCAAGCCCCGATACAGAGGTTGGCAACTATTCTCAACGGCCCGTTGCAGAGCCTTGAAGGGTTGTTCCAAGCCAGAATAAGGCAACTGGAATCCAGTGATACCAAGGAAGCTGATGACGCCGGGGAAGCCAGCGAGTCCAGCGATACCAGCAACAGGCTCAGCAATAGCACCAGTAGCAATGGATACTATATTTTCTAATAAGCCTAATTGCTGCGCTGGCGCTTGACTTAATGCTTCTAAGCTTTGCTGGCCAAAAGATGGTTCTTGCGCTTGCTGTGCTGGTGGTAAGTTAGCAAATATATCATTTAACTCTTGCTCTGTTGGTGCTGAGTCACCAGTAAGCTTAACTTTTCGCCCTGTTTGTGGGTCTGTAACTAAAAATACAGGCATTATTGAACCTCTATTGTAAATCTACCTATAGTGCTAGGCTGTTTAATTTCTGGTTGCTCTACAGTTAACTTGTCTTCAAGCTTAAATGATAAAGCCTCTCGTATTTCGTTGGCTGTAAATTCATCACCTTGATCTTCTGCACCGCTATGAACAAGGCTCCACCCAGCTGGGAGACGGCTAACTGGGAGCCGTCCAGAGACCAGGCGGGATTGGTGTAACTGGTCAGCTCGTCGCCCACCGCCATCGCTCGCGGGCGGTTGGATGCCGGCAAACCCAGCCGGGAGCACTCGTCGCCCACACAGGCGTTGACGCTGTAGACACGCCACAGGAAAGACGCCAGTCCGCCCCCAATTGTGTACGCGCTT
>JADFPM010000137.1 GCA_022562335.1 Chloroflexota bacterium | reverse complement strand
TGGCTAAACGGGGCATTCAAGTCGTTTGCGGTGGCCTCACCGGCATCATGGAAGCCGTGTGCCGTGGCGCCAAAGCAGAAGGTGGCCTGACCATCGGGATCCTGCCCGGCCAGTCTTCCAAAGAGGCCAACAAATACGTTGACATCCCCATCGTCACCGGAATGCGTTACTCCCGGAATGTGATCGTGGTCAACACCGGCCAGGCCGTCATAGCCATCGGCGGCGCGTACGGGACATTGTCGGAGATCGGCCATGCCCTGGGAGATGGGATACCTGTGATCGGGTTGAAAACCTGGAACCTCTCTCGAAATGGCGATGGACAGCCGGTGGATGACGCCATCATCCCGGCGGCCGGCCCGGTGGACGCGGTTGATAAAGCGGTGGCCGCCGCCAACGCTCGTGACCAGGGCGAGTAGGCCCTGAATCAACCGGCCCAACTCCGGCCCGGGAGTTAAAATACCATTCCGTAAGGATCCTGCAGTATGTCCCAATCTGTTGGCGGACCCAAAATAGCCGCGATATCAGGCGGCGAAACCCTGGATTCCAGGGGCAACCCCACCGTCGAAGCGGAAGTCGTGCTGACCAACGGCATGAGGGCCCGGGCCGCCGCTCCCTCGGGGGCCAGCACCGGGACCTACGAGGCGGTGGAGTTGCGGGATGGCGACCCCAACCGTTATGGCGGCGCGGGAGTGTCTAAGGCGGTCGGCAACGTGGACCGTATCATCGGCCCGGCGCTGGCGGGCCGGTCCCCTTTGGATCAAGCCGATATCGATGGACGTCTTATAGAGTTGGACGGCACCCCGAACAAAGGGAATCTGGGGGCCAACGCCATATTGGCCGTCTCCATGGCGGTCGCCAAAGTCGCGGCAATGGCGGCCAATGACGCACATCCGACCGAGGAAAGGCTGTGGGAGCGTTTATCCCAGGGTGGCGCTGTTTCCCTTCCAGTGCCGATGTTCAATATATTGAACGGGGGCCGGCACGCTTCAGACTCCACCGACGTGCAGGAGTTCATGGTGGCTCCGGCGGGACTGCCCTCGTTCTCAGACGCTCTGAGGGCGGGCGTGGAGGTCTACCATGCATTGCGGGCTCTCCTCCGGGACGGCGGCCATAATCTGAACGTGGGGGATGAAGGCGGATTCGCCCCGTCTCTGCCCTCTAACCAGGATGCCCTGGAACTGGTGGTAAAGGCGATAGAGTCCGCTGGATACAGGCCGGGGGTCGACATTTATATCCACCTGGATGTGGCGGCTTCCGAGCTTTATGACCGGGACCAGGGTAAATACGTTTTGCCCAGGGAAGGCACCACCTTGACCGCCGGGGAGCTCATCGACCTTTACGACCGATGGCGGCGGCAGTATCCCATAATCAGCATCGAAGATGGGTTGGATGAAGACGACTGGGACGGATGGGTGGAGTTGGTTCGGCGAGTCGGCGACGGTGTTCAGTTGGTGGGAGACGATGTCTTCGTCACCAACCTGGAACGGATCAAGCGGGGCATCGACACCAAGGCGGGTACGGCGGTGTTGCTGAAACCCAACCAGATCGGCACGTTGACGGAAACCCACGATGCATTCAAGCTGGCCCGCGACGCCGGATGGGGGACCATCATCAGCCACCGGTCGGGGGAGACCGAAGACACCACCATCGCCGATCTGGCGGTGGGTTGGGACGTCCGCCAGATCAAGACCGGAGCGCCGGCCAGGTCCGAGAGGGTGGCCAAGTATAACCGGCTGCTGCGGATCGAATCCCAATTGGGAGACCGGGCCGTATATGCCGGACGCGAGGCTTACAGCCACATCAAGGCAGTCTAACCGGTGAGCGGGCGGTTTCTCACGGCCCGGAAACCCCGGCGGAAAGATCTGCCCGCTGAAAATGAATAAAAACCCCTTGTGACCGTGGCCCGTGTCCGTTATATTATGGGCCGGACACCAAGGAATATCGGCATCCTGAGATATCTTCGCAAATTCATCCCCGCGGCGGTGGAGGTAGGACATGGTTACCCGAGTGGGAATCAATGGTTTCGGCAGAATCGGGCGCTTGGTGCTTCGGGCTGCCAATGCTCTTCATCCCGATAAGCTTGAGGTGGCGGCGGTCAACGACCTGACCGACGCCAAGACCAATGCCCACCTGTATAAATACGACACCAATTACGGTCCCTATCAGGGCACGGTGGAGGCCAACAACGGCGACCTGGTGGTGGACGGACGTACGATCAAAGTCTTCTCCGAGCGTGACCCGGCCCAGATACCCTGGGGTGAGATGGGCATTGACCTGGTTATCGAGTCCACCGGTATCTTTACCGATGCGGAAAAGGCCAGGGGCCATCTGGCCGGCGGCGCGAAAAAGGTGGTGATCTCGGCGCCCGCCACCGGCGAGGACCTGACCATAGTGTTAGGTGTCAATGACCACCTGTATGATCCGGATAAACACGTCATCGTCTCCAACGCCTCCTGCACCACCAACTGCTTTGCCCCCATGGTGAAAGTGCTCCATGACGCCTTCGGCATCGAACACGGTTTGATGTCCACCATCCACTCGTACACCAACGATCAATCGATCCTGGACCAGCGCCACTCCGACTTGCGCCGGGCCCGCGCCGCGGCCATGAACATCATACCCACCAATACCGGGGCCGCCCGGGCGGTGGGATTGGTGCTGCCTGAGCTGAACGGCAAACTGCACGGAGTCGCCTTCCGGGTGCCCACGGCTACGGGATCGATCACCGACTTCGTGGCCAATGTCTCCAAAGACGTGACCGTGGACGAGGTCAACGAGGCCTTCCTGAAGGCGGCCGAGGGGCCAATGAAGGGAATATTGGAATATACCGACGAGCCGTTGGTCAGCTCCGACTGCCGGGGCAATCCCCACAGTTGTATATTCGATTCCCTGTCCACCATCGTCATGCAGGACCGGATGGTGAAGATCATGGGGTGGTACGACAACGAGTGGGGTTACTCTTGCCGCACCGCCGACCTGTGCGCGATGATGAGCGAAAAAGGCATCTGATTCCCTTGTCTGGGGCGTATTTCCATTAACAACCACGGGCCGACGGTTTCCTGCGCCTTGGCCGCCATTGGCCAGGGCCCAAGGCCGGGCCGCCATATATCCAAAGAGCCGGGACCGGGCCAACCCCGCCGATGGCAGGCATATCTGCCCTGACGGTCCAGGTTTGTTGGCCGATGGCCCGGTGTCCACGCCGGGCGCTATAGCGATCCATCCCCTCCGCTGGACTCGAACTTGATGCACCAGCCTCCCCTCCGGCCAATGCTACATCGACAACGGCAGCCGCGTATCTCCTGGACCCTCATCGTCTTGGCCCTCATCGTCATCTTGGCCCTGGGGCTGAGGCTGAACGGCCTTGACTGGGACAGCGGTTACGGCTTTCACCCAGATGAACGCGACATTTACATGCGCGCCGGCTGCATGTACGAGGCTTTGACCGCCAACCCCGGCTACGCCACTTGCGGATATTTGAACGGCCAACCCCAGACGGTTCCCGGAATACCCAGCGCCGCGGTATTTCTGGACCCCGAAAAAAGCCCCCTGAACCCCCACTGGTTTCCCCTGGGCAGCATGCTGATCTACCTGATGGTCATCTTGCGTTTCATCGTCGAATTGTTCACCGACATCTCGGCCTTGGACATGCGCTACGCCGGGCGGACGATCGCGGCGTTGGCCGACGTTGGTTCGGTGCTGATGGTCTTTGTCTTGGGCCGGAGGTTATACGGCGGCGCCGTTGGTTTGTTGGCCGCCGGTCTCACCGCCGTCGCGGTGATCCACGTTCAGAATAGCCACTTCTTCCGGCCTGAGACGATGTCGGTCCTGTTCACCCTTATCGCTTTCTGGGCCATGCTGCGGATGGTGGAGCGGAGACGGCTGGTGGATTCAGTTATTTTGGGTCTGGCCGTGGGATTGACCATGGCCCCCAAGGTAAGCGGATTGCCCCTGGTGCTACCCCTGGCCTTGGCCTATGGCTACAGGCTTTGGGACGTCTGGTCTCCTGGTTTGACACCGCCGGGAGATTCCCCGATAGATTCATCGGTCTCGCGGCGCCAGCGCTGGCTCTTGACCGGTCAGGTCATCGGGCAGGTGTCGGTGGCGGCGGTTTTGGCGGCGGCGGTCTTTTTGGTGAGCTCGCCCTATTCCCTGCTCGATTTCCAGTCTTTCGCCGGCGACGTGGCGGCCCAGGGCAACATGGCGCGTCACGCCGGGTTGTGGCCCTTTACAGTGCAATACGTCGGCACCGAGCCATTCCTCTACCAGTTCAAACAGAGCGCTGTTTTCGGTTTGGGGCTGCCCCTGGGTATCGTCGCTTGGCTGGCGATCCCCTTTACGGCAGTGCTTTCGCTTTGGCCCCGGAAAACCAGACGGGCGGACCTGCTGATCTTGTTCTGGTTGGTGGGCAGCCTGATGTTTTTGGAGAGCTTTGAGGTCCGGTTCTTGCGTTACGTGTTTCCGTTGATGCCTTTCATGATCTTGCTGGGTTCCCGGATGCTTCTCTGGTTGGTGGAAACGGGGCGTTGGGCGGCGGGCAAACCGGTATGGTTGGCGGACCTCGGCCGGCCGGAGGCCATGTCTTCGTTGAGATCGGGCCGGCGGGGACTGTCGGCGTTTTTGATTTGGGCGCCGGTGGTCCTGGTGCTGATGGTGGTGGGCGCCACCGTGTTCTACAGCCTGGCCTTCCAACGGGTTTACACCCAGGAGCACCCGGCGGTCAGAGCTTCGAACTGGATCAACCAAAATGTCCCTCCCGGGACAGCCATAGTCAGTGACAACCATTGGGACGAATTCGTGCCCGACCTTTACAGCTACCGGGTGTGGCAATATCCGTTGTACGAAGGCGAGACGCCGGCGAAGATGGAGACCCTGGCCCTGAAGCTGGCGGAATCCAAATATCTGGTGTTTTACAGCAATCGGCCGTACACCAGCGTTTCCCGTGACCCGCAACGCTTCCCGTTCAGTACGAATTATCACCAAATGCTCTTTGCCGGCCAACTTGGCTACCGCCTGGAAAAGTCGTTCACGTCTTATCCCTCTTTGCTGGGAGTGGAATTCCGTGATGATCCGCTGGCGGATGCCGGTCTCGCCCGGCCCCAAGCGGCGAAGGCATCCAAAAGCGATTCCTGGGTCAGTTTTAACCTGGGTTATGCCGACGATAACGTGACCGGATACGACCATCCCCTGGTCCTGTTATTCCGCAACGTGGATGGGTTCTCCCAAAGCGAGATCCTGGATAACCTGCTCAGGTCTCCTCCCGCCCAGGACGCTGCCGCCGGGACCGGGTTGATGCTGTCGGAAGCTCAAAGGGAGATACAGCGCAGCGGCGGGACCTGGTCCAGTATTATCGACCGCTCCAGTTGGACCAATCGTCTGCCGGTGCTGGCCTGGCTGCTGGTGGTGGAATTGGTCTACCTGGTCACCCTGCCTCTGGCCATATTTATCTTCCGCCCCCTTCCCGACCGGGGAATCGTTTTCGCGCGCATCCTGGGGCTATTGGCCGTTGCCTATCTGGCCTGGCTTCCGGTCAGCTTGGGGTGGATCGGATTTTCCCGCACCGCCATATTCCTGGGATTCCAGGGACTGGTGCTGGTTTCGTCGCTGACGTTGGTGGCCCGGTGGGATGAGATCAGAGAATTCGTATCTCAGAAATGGCGGCTTTTACTTACCGCAGAGGTACTGTTCCTGCTGGCCTTCCTGGCCTTCACCGCCTTGCGAGCGGCAAATCCCGACCTGTGGCATCCGTGGCGGGGCGGCGAAAAACCCATGGAACTGGCGTATTTCAATGCGGTGATACGGTCCACCTCCATGCCGCCGTTCGACCCATGGTTTGCCGGGGGATACCTGAACTATTACTACTGGGGCTATTTTATCCCAGCGGTGTTGGTCAAGGTCACGGGGATAATCCCAACCACGGCATTCAATCTGGCGGTCCCATTATTCTTTGCGCTGACGGTCACCGGCGCCTACTCGCTGGTTTACAACCTGGCCGAAGGCGTTAGGAGGGGACGCGAGCATGAATCGGAATCTACCGGCTACCGGGGCCGCCGGAGTTGGCGGCCAAGTCTGGCGAGTCCCATGGCTGCCGGATTGCTGGGCGGGGTATTTATCGCTGTGATGGGCAACCTGGACGGCATCGTCCAGATCGCCCAGGGCGTTTGGCGAAAAGCCCTTGATTGGGGCGCCCCTTTCCCGGCATTCGACTTCTGGCGCAGCAGCCGTATGATGCCCGTCAATCAGGAGAATTTTGATCCATCACCCTTGGCATTTTGGGTGCCGGATAAGATCGCCGGCTCGCCGGAGATAGCGTTCCACATCACCGAGTTCCCCTTCTTTACCTTTCTTTTCGCCGATCTGCACGCGCACATGATGGTGATTCCCTTCACGTTGTTGGTCATCGGGCTGGGTCTGAACCTGGTCGCCGGGTTGAGCCGTCAGGGGAGGGCATGGACGATCATTGCTTCCATCGCTTTGGGACTGGCGTTGGGGGCATTGTGGGTGGTTAACAGTTGGGATTACCCATCTTACCTGATTCTGGTGTTGGCGCTGACTGCCTTGGCTGTATATTTCCGTCCGGGCCCCACGAACACAAAGGTGATCCTGGCCGCACTTCTGTCCGTGGGGGTGGTGGTGGTGAGCCTGGCGGCGTTTTGGCCGTTCCATCAGTCATACGAAGCGTTCAATACCGGATTGGACGTGTCCAAGTGGCGTACGCCCATCGACCGGTATCTGGTGATCCATGGCCTGTTCCTGTTCGTCATTGCCTCCTTCTTGATCTTTCAAACCGCCGGACCATTGCGGGGAATGTTCCGGTCCGGAACTGATTCGGGTCTGACTGGCCGGACACCCAAGTGGCTGTTGGGATCGGGCTCGGTGATGGCCGTGTTCTTAGCCGCGGCGGGTTACTGGACCGCGGCTATGCTGGCGGGATTTTTGACGGTGACGGCCTTAGCGTTTTGGATGTCCATCACCTCGGCACGGGAGGAACGGAGATTTGAATCGGTCGCCCTGGTGCTGTTGGCGATGGCGCTGGCCATCAGTATGGGAGTGGATTTCGTCCGTATCGAAGGGGACATTGGGCGCATGAACACCCTGTTCAAATACTATTTAGAGATATGGGTCTTGTTTAGCGTGGTATCGGCTTACATGGTCTGGCGTCTGTTGGCGGAAAGGTCGCTGGCTCAAGCCTCTGCTTCGATGGAAAGGACTTCGGAAAGGACTTCGGGAAGGACTTCGGTTAGGACGTCGGATTCGGGGCGATGGATCTGGCCCAAGACTGCCT
>JADFPM010000136.1 GCA_022562335.1 Chloroflexota bacterium | reverse complement strand
CGAGATGAAACTCCGAGCCCAAGAATTCGAAGGTGACCAGGGAACAAATGCCGATGGGGGTCCACGCCCAATCCTTGGCGAGCAGAAGCCCTTGGTCACCAACCCCGAACCCAACCCCGGTGACGATGCCGCACGTCTCTTTCCAGCCATCCTGGTTATCCAGACTGCAGAGGGATACCAAGCCTTTGCTTCCGCGTTTTCCGCACAGGACGGTAATTTCAGCTGGGGTCATGCCCAAGAACCCCGGTACCACGAGGTATGGCGCCAAGGGGGAGAAGGGGATTTGGTCTTAGAGAAGCAAAGAGTGGACAGCCCCGATGCTCTTAGGCAGTGCATCAGCAAGGCATGGGAGGAGGCTTGTTCCGGCCGGCTACCAATGGGCCTGACACCACCAAGCCAAGACGGGACCGGGAGTAACGGAAAATCGGTCAGCGTTCCTGCCTTCAACGCCTTGCTCGGGTTTGAAGCCATAGCCGAAATAGCGGCATCGTTGTCCGGGGTTGCCACGGTATCTCGGCCGGCTGGTCCCACCCTAGTCCAGAGCACCAGGTAGCTAACAGGAGGATCCATAGTGGCACCGAATAAACCCAGCCTCGACCAACTACGGGAGTTGGTTGGTCGGGCGAGGCGAGAAAATCCGCATTTGACCACTCGCTTGGAGAAGGCTGCATTCTTATTGTTGCTGCGGCCCATTGTATCGTTGGGCGACCAGCGCTTCCAGGTGGGGTCGGAAGATGGTCTTCGCTACTACGAGATAATAAATGGCCACTGCCAGTGCCATGACTATCTAAGGCACGGCTCCGGGCACCCATGCAAGCATCGATTGGCCTTGGCATTTCACCAGAGGCTGGAATGCTCCGAGCTATCTTTCCCTTCTCTCGAGCCAAAGTCTCCGTCTGACATCCTCCTAGAGATGGCGTCGAATCCGGGACGCCGCCAAGAACAGTCAGCAGAACCGGTTGACTACTTGGACACAGTTCAGGAGTAAAACTGGTCCCAAGTTTAGTATGGCACCACCGTGACCTACCATCGAGGAAAATCCCGGGATTTGTTCTCCATCACCAAAGATGCGGATTGGTTTGCCTTCCTGAATGTTGTGAGAAATTACGGCCACCACAACGGGCCTCCCCATGTGGTTGGCGCGGAGGTCCGTAAACGGTTCTGCTACGCAGGAAGGTTTAGTTGTGGTCATAGAGTCGCCGGCAGAGCGCTAGTTGTAGCTCGCCCACGCGTTTGGATATTCTACATGGAGGCATTAGAAGAATGGGACGGTCCTCGGCGCACGGATTTACCTCGGGCTCCCCTTACAGTGCCCTCCCATTACAAGAGTTGATCAACTTCTCGATGCCACATAGCCGTACCGCCTCCAGAAGGCGAAGGGCGCCTAAGGTGTTGATTTCGCTATCCTTAGCCGGAATTTTTTGGATTTACTTGCGCTAACCTGGGCTGCCAAATGGACGACCAAGTATGGCTGCTCAGCATAAACCGCATCAGCCGTGGAAGGATGGGTGACGTCCACTTGATGGGAAACCGCGGCTGGGTTGAGGTTCTCCAATTTCCCGGTGCTCGGGTTGTTAACCACTGCCACCCGATAATCCATACCAGCAATCGGTCAACCAAATGGTAACCAATAAATCCGGCGCCGCCGGTGACCAGCGCTATGTTACGGTGGACCATGAGTTTTTGTTTCCTACCCCATGGGACCGCAGGGCAAATTAGCCTGTTTTGCCCGGCGGCGGTGTCGATCCTGGCTTCGGCCAAGCCAGGCACAGCGTTGGTGGAACCAAGACCGCTGGTAGTGCATACGACCCCAATCGACTGCTTTACGCGGACATATGATTCGGCAATCATGGGAGCCGCGGCTTCGTTCCTCGCTCAGACGAAGATTATGTCAGACTGGTCGATAGCTTTCAGATACATTGCGCTATCACCTCTCAGTCCAACACGCCCCAGATAGACGGCGCCGGGTGGTCTTCGGCCACCGCCCCATCCAGGTCCCGGGGCAGCCACTCGAGCTGTTGCCGGTTGGGCTTGAACACCCGAACCTCCTCGGGAAGGGTCGGCCGAGCAGGCGCCCGCTCCTCGGTTGGCGGCAGTTCAACCAGCGTCGGTTCAGTCATCTCTCCCCACCCAAACACCGGTTTCATCTATTTTCCCTTGTACCTTCCCACCATACGAGACCTTGGAGGCCTATTTCTTCACAAGCTCTGAGCGCGGCAGATTGGAATTGGAGGACCATTGGGCGGGGATCAGGAAGAAATCGCCTTATTTATTGAGATCAACGACAAGCGAAGAATAACAGGGTGGGCGGACCAGTTTAGCCCCTGATAAAAAGCTAACTGTAAAGTTATTCTTCGGACCGCCTAGAGATCAACACTGAACGGAAAAGGGGAGATCACGAATTAGGTTGATGCGGCAACGTCGCCCGATTGGGAGGCCGTAACCATTATCGGTGTGCCATCTCAAGATTACGCATTCGCCGACGAATCTCTAGGGGAATCCTGTGGTGAACGGACATTTTAGTTAGAATGATGAAGCAAAAATGTCACACAACGGTCCAGCGAGTATTGAAACGGCCACAGAAAATCAGGAAACAATTTGGGAACCCGTATTACAGCTCAGTGCGATCCCACTCAAAGGATCTAGGATTAATTTCGAGGCATCCCAGAAGGTCGGTTTGATTTGGGATTCCATTACTGGGGATGTTGAAGACGCTCCAAAGCCCCAGCGAGGTGCGTTGAGGAGCTACGCCAGTTGCTGGTCCACTTTTCCACACCCATCAGATGTTGTCTCGGGTACGATGTGAACCCATTGGCAGTTCGGACAACTGCCAGAGCAGGACGTGCAATTCTCCGTACTGTACTCGTCACAAACTACCTCGTTTTATGTATGTGGTGGGCTTTTTGATTTATCGTCAAAACCCCCATATTTTAATGACTTGTTGTCTCTGGGGCACTTTTTCACGCCTGGCCCTCTTTTGACTTATTGTCACCTAGAGACAACAAGTCAAAGAAAAGAATAAACTGCCGACCCGTACCGCGCATATTCTCAATATGAATCTCAAACGATGGTATCGCACCCTGGTCGTCACCGAGAAATGACTCCGGGGCACCGTGACCGCTTGGCAACAGATTATAGGTGAAACTGGTCCCAGGTTTAGTGGGGCACTACCATGATTGCCCTAACATCTAGCGGGTATTCTCAACAAAAGATCATGCTCGCGGGGTGGAAATTTGAACCGAAAATTGGCAACAGTGTGCTTTCTGGGGATTTTCGTTGCGGTGTCCTTGGTCCTAATTCCCATTTACGCCACAATTTTTGTCTTAAAATGGGTTAAACAAGGAATCTCTGGCCGGCTTGGCATGTTAGATCGAGTCAAACCCCTTGGCCCTCTCTCTTTCCCCTAACGGCCATCTCCTTGGTGTTTCCTCGAACACACGTGAAGGGGAGTATCGAGCCCTGGCGATAACATTTGAAAAAGTGGAATAGAGGGACGGTTCGATTCTTGCCGAAGAAGGCCAACAGATCGCCTATTCGATGATACTCACCGAACCATCTTTTCCTGAGCCTACCAGAATTGTGGCGGCTATTTGGGTAAACAGGCCGTTGTCCACGACCCCGGGGATCAGGTTGAGCTCCCGCTCCATGGAACGTGGGTCGGGAATCTCGTCGAATGACGCGTCCATCAAGAAATTCCCCTGATCGGTGATAAACGGTCCGCCGTGAGCCTGGGCGGGATGGGCCATGCGAAGCCGCGTTTGGCCGCCCAATTTTTGCACCCGGCGGGTCACCGCCGGTACTGCCAGCGAGATCACTTCCAAAGGGACCGGGACGCCCAGGCCCAACCGGCTGGCCAATTTGCTATCGTCCACCACCACCACGAACAGGTCGGCAAAGGAAGCCACGATCTTCTCCCGGGTGTGGGCGCCGCCCAGGCCTTTGATGAGGTTCTTGCCGCCGTCCACCTGGTCGGCTCCGTCTATTGCCAGGTCGATCCGCTCCACGTCGTCCAGGGTTTTTATGGGAATACCATTGGTTCTTGCCAGCATTTCCGACGCGTGGGAGGTGGGGACCCCCGCTATTAGCAAGCCTTCTTCCCGCATCAAGCGGCCCAGCTCTTCCACGGCGTAATAGGCTGTTGAGCCCGTGCCCAACCCAATGACCCATCCGGAGCGGGCCATCTGGGCCGCCTGGACCCCGGCCGCTCGTTTCGCGGCTTCTGTATTATTCCCTTGACTCAATGCTGCACCGTCAAAGCGACCGGGCGATGAAATTAAGGTTGACTGGTGGAATCCAGGTTGTTGCGGTCCGGTCTTAAGGCTATGGTCCGTCGAGTCTAAACCCAAGCCGCCTTGCGTTTCAAGGCCAGATCGAGGCATGGGACAAATGGGCCGGACCCGCTGGACGCCGGCTTCGGCGCGGCCCCCTGGCCGGCAGTCCGCCATCGGGCGCAATGCCTGCGTGAGACGCACTGGGGTCCTTAGCCGGTTTTTTGGCAAGTCAGGAAGAACGACCGGGCCAGAGGACCTATCCTGCCTTCCCTACCCCATTTTTTAGGGGTGAATTGGTGGTCCAGGCAAACTTGGGTCAGGGATTTTTTAGTGAAGAACCTGATGTGTTGCCAGGTGGGCCGATAGTGGGCTTCGAAGAAAAAAAGTGCGATTATCAGGTTCTTCACCAGGCCGTGGTAAGGAGTGGTCAGCATCAACTGGCCGCCGGGCCGTAAAAGCCGATTGAAGTCGCTGAATACGAAATTGACATCGTATAGGTGTTCGATGACTTCGGAGCAAAATATCGCATCAAAGCTCCCATCTGAGTAAGGAGCCAACGAATCAGGAGACGTCAACTTGAAGTTCAGGTGGGGGAGTTTTTCTTTGTTGCTGTTTATCACGACTTCGGAGATGTCGGTCCCCTCGACCTGGTACCCGGCATCATGAAAGGCTTGGACCATTACGGCGTCGCCGCACCCGTAATCCAGGATTCGGACGGTTTCCGGCTGGCCCAACTCCTTAAGAGATTCCAGGGCTAGGCGCTTCTTTTTCGGGGTCCAAGGATGCTCCCAGTTGAAACCCTGACCTTCCCAGCCCTGGTTATGAAGGTCCGTGGGAGACCGGTATTTGGACTCTCTAGACTGATCGGTCATGACGATATTTCTTCCCGGAATGCCGGTGGGGCCTAATTCCATGCCTAAAAAGTGGTGGGTCGTGCGGGGGTCGAACCCGCGACAACCGGATTAAAAGTCCGGTGCTCTACCAGCTGAGCTAACGACCCGTGAAGGTGTGATGGGAATTCGCCGGAGGTCTCATCCCGATGGTGGTTGCCTTTTGCGCCGGACGCTTCTCCCTGGAGAAGGTTTTCCCGAGTAAGTAGGCCGCCGAGATTTTCCAGGCCGTCTCTACTGACTGTCTCTACTGGGCGACTCTTAAGGCGGAGATTATTTTAACATGAGGCGGCTGGATTTGGGGAAGGGAGCGTTACTTGCGAAACCGGGCCAGGGCGCCATCAAAGCCGGTATTCGTGTGAGGACCTCCGCGGCCCAGATCGCTTGCGTGGGCCAGTCCGGGCGTGGTAGTGTGAGCGGAATTAACAAATCAGCCGGCAATGTATCGCCCAAGGGAGGAAAAGATGGGTTACACGCCTAAGTTTCTCGGACACATCAATATATTCGTGCGAAACATGGAGCGTTCCCAGAAGTGGTATGAGGACATCCTGGGTCTGCATACCTACGGGTATCGTCCGGGCAACGCCGCCTTCATGTCGGCCGACATCGAGCAATCCCACGAGATAGCCCTGGTGGAGGTCGGCGATGACGCAGCCGGACCGCAGAGGGGACAGGTGGGACTGAACCACATGGCCTGGATGATGCACAGCCTGGACGATTTGAAGGAATTTTACCTTCGCCTGAAAGAAAAGGGCGTGGCGATAGAACGGGTGGGTGACCACGGCGTGTCCATCGGGATTTACCTCAAAGACCCCGACGGCAACGGCGTCGAGGTGGGTTACGAGTTGCCCCGCAGCGAATGGCCCCGAGAGGAGAACCTGTTCGCCAGCGATGTCTTGGGCAACGGCCTTTTCCCAGGCCCCTGGGACGAGGAGATGGCCAAGCCCGTGGCCTCTTCCAGCTAGCCCGTTTCTCGGCCGAAAGAGTTTTAGCCGGTTTTAGTCATTTGATGGTGGCCGGGTCCCTGCCGCCATGGTTCTAATACGCGGCGCCCATCCCAACCTCAGGGTGCGGTGGGTCTGAGCCTGTCTAGACCTTCCCCAAAGGAGCATGTCATGGAACTGGGAGTCACGTTGCCCATGGTGGAGCTTGGCGCCGACCTGCCGGCGGTGCGGGACTTCGTTCAGGCGGCCGAGGGTTTAGGGTATACCCACGTTCGAATCTTGGACCACGTGCTTGGGGCGGACCCCCAGCACCATCCCGAGGTCACCCGGTTTCCCTACACCTACCAGAGCCATCTCCACGAGCCTTTCACATTCATGGGGTACCTGGCCGGCATCACCAGCAAGATCAAGTTGGTCACCGGCATCCTGATCCTTCCCCAAAGGCAGACGGCGCTGGTGGCCAAGCAGGCGGCCGAGGTGGATATCCTCAGCGGCGGAAGGCTGCGCCTGGGCATCGGCGTGGGTTGGAACCCGGTGGAATACGAGGCGTTGGGGCAGGATTTCCACACCAGGGGCCGGCGTTGCGAGGAGCAAATCACGGTCCTGCGCCAGTTGTGGACCCAGGACGTGGTGGACTTCGAAGGCCGTTTTCACAAGATCAGCCATGCCGGCATCAATCCACTGCCGGTGCAACGGCCCATTCCCATCTGGATGGGCGCCGGCGGCGGGGCCGCTCCCATTCCCACCGAAAGGGTACTGCGCCGCATCGGCCGGGTGGCCGACGGCTGGTTTCCCATGTTCCCCCACGACCATGAAGGGCGGGACGTGATCTCCAAGGTGAGGGAGTACGCCAAAGAGGCCGGCAGGGACCCGGCGGAGATTGGCATGGAAGGAAGGATACGGATCGCGGGCAACAATCCGGAAGACTGGCTGGCCGAGGCCAAAGCCTGGGAGGAACTGGGAGCCACCCACCTCTCGGCCGGCACCGCCGGAGAGGGCGTCACCACCCCGGACCAACACATCGACGCCATGAGGCGGCTGAAAGAGATCATGGGCTGACCGAGCCTCGAAGGTGTCATGTTGAGCCAGCCCCGATTGCGATCGGGGCGAAACATCTGGGGTGGGTAAAACGCTGGCTTCCCACGAGTATACTACTAAAAAGCACTCTTATTCATAAAAAACCAGGAGGAAG
>JADFPM010000135.1 GCA_022562335.1 Chloroflexota bacterium | reverse complement strand
CTGGACGTTTGCGGGTTGTCACTGGATGAAGCCATGGCCTACGCCCGGTCCAAGGGTATCCAGAGCGTGGTGGTGGCAAGCCAGGACGGGACGCTGACCGAACACCAAGCAGCCGGTGGCGAGCCGGCCTGACCGCAGGGAATGAGCAGACTGAAAAGTGACTGATCCAAACGAAGAAATAGGCATGCGCCTGGTGCTGCCCAGCGACGGCGAGCTGCACGAGAACACGTTGGCGTTCATGAAGGCCTGCGGTCTGGCCGTGCGGCGGCCCAATGCCCGGCGGTACACGGGAAGCATACCCGCGTTGCCGGGAGTGGCCGTGCTGTTCCAACGCACCGGCGACATTCCCATGAAGGTTGAAGAGGGAAGCGCCGAACTTGGCATCACCGGCTTGGACCGTCTGTTGGAAAACCGTATCGACGAGAGCCGGGTCACCACCCTCATCCCGGACCTGGGTTACGGCAGTTGTGAGTTCGTTCTGGCGGTGCCCGACTCCTGGCTGGACGTGTCCTCAGTGGCCGACCTGGCCGACCTGGCCCTGGAATTTCATCAGGAAGGCAAGCAGCTTCGCATCGCCACCAAGTATCCCAGGATGCTCCGCCGCTACCTGTTCGACCGGGGGATAAATTACTTCACCCTGGTGCCCACCAGCGGCTCATTGGAGGCGGCGCCGGTGGCCGGGTATGCCGACCTGATCGCCGACCTGACCGCCACGGGGACCACCCTGCGGGAGAACCGGCTCAAGACCCTGGAGGAAGGGACCATCCTGGTCTCCCAGGCGTGTCTGATCGCCAACCCGCTGCAACTGGCCAAGTCGGACCGGTGCCTCAGCCTGGCCCGGTCATTGGCGGAATTGCTCGAGTCTCACCTCAGGGCGGAGCCGTATTACCGCCTCACCGCCAACGTCCAGGGGGAGTCGGAACAGCAGGTCAGCGCCACCATCTTGGCCCGGCCCCAGTTGGCCGGCCTGCAGGGACCCACCATCGCCAGGGTCTACAACGTAGACGATCAGGGTTGGTACAGCGTCAGCCTGCTGGTCACCAAGGAACGCCTGTTGGAGGCCGTGGATCACCTTAGGGATTCGGGCGCGGTGGACATTGCCGCCTCCCAATTGAGCTATCTCTTCGATGGGCGGTCCCGGGCTTTTGAACAGCTATTCGGAGAGGGGACGTAAGCTATCAGCCGTCAGCATTCAGCTATCAGCTTTTTTTGGATGGCTGAGGGCTTTGCCTTGATCGGCCGATTGTTGAGAGAATAACTTTAGGTAACCGATGCCAAATCTGCCGATGCACATATTCATGGCGCAACAGGCGGCCGAAAGGTTGGACTGGGGCTTTGCCTATGACTGCGTGGGCAGCTTTTACCTGGGGTCCACCGCGCCGGACATACGGGCCATGACCAAATGGCCCAGGGACCGCACCCACTTCGCCGGCCTTTCGGTGCAGACGGTGGGAGAGGGCGCCCGCCGAATGTTGGAGCTTCACCCGGAAATGAACGACCCCGCCGCGCTCAACGCCACCACCCGGGCTTTCATGTTGGGTTATATATCCCATCTGGTGGCCGACGAGGTCTGGATCACCACCATGTTCCGGCCCCATTTCGACCCCAGCCAGCCGGACAGCCGGGTCACCAGCTCCGAATCCGAAGCCCACATCTGGGACCGCGCGTTGCAGCTGGAGATGGACCGCCGGGCGTTCGGCGCCATGGAAGGGTTCACACCGGCCACCCAGGCCATCGATTGCTCGGACCCGGCGCTGGAAGTGGGATTTCTGGAGACGGAAGTGCTCCTGGAGTGGCGCGGCTGGGTCCAGGGGTTTCTTGGGCGGGAATTCACCTGGGACCGGTTGAAGCGGGCCTTGAACCGGATGTACCGGGACAACGATGACGTACAGAGCGAAGTCGACCGTTTCCTCGAGCAGATGCCCTTCAGCATGGAGAAGGTCTACGAGAAGATCCCCGAAGAAAAGCTGGCCGCCTACCAGGAACGGGCGCTGGAAGAAACGGTGTCCCTGGCCCGGGAGTACCTGAGTGGAACTTAAACTCATAAAGGGCATCGATAAAGCCCACGAGATATTGGACCGGGCGGACCTGCTCGACATGTCCGCCCTTCCCGAGTCCGTGGCCGCGCGAACCCGCGAATTATTCGGCGAAGACGTGACCCCGGAGCAGTCCGTGGTGCGTATGCTGAAGGACGTTCGCAGCGAAGGAGACGACGCGGTGCGCCGGTACGCCAAGTTGTTGGACGGCGCGGACTTGAACGATTTCCTGGTCGAGCCCAAGGAGATGCGGCAGGCTTTGGACGGCATATCCAAGGACCTGCGCCAATCCCTGGAACTGGCCGCCCAACGGGTGCGGGATTTCCACGAAGCCGTGATGCCCAAAAGTTGGGTGGACCTGAAAAAGGGCCTGGGAGAGTTGGTCCGCCCCCTGGCGATAGTGGGGTTATACGCCCCCGGCGGCACCGCGGCCTATCCGTCCACGGTTTTGATGACCGCCGTCCCGGCCAGGGTGGCCGGCGTGGGCCGGGTGATCATGGCAACCCCCCGAAGAGGCGAAGAACCGTTGAATTCCGCCGTGCTGGCCGCCGCCCAGATCGCCGGGGTGGACGCGGTCTACCAGGTGGGCGGCGTCCCGGCCATCGGCGCCATGGCCTACGGCACACAATCGATCCCCAAGGTGGACAAGATCTGCGGCCCCGGCAACATATTCGTGTCCTACGCCAAGAAGCTGGTGCAGGGACAGGTGGATATCGACGGCATATTCGGCCCGACCGAGACCATCGTCATCGCCGACGACTCGGCCAACGCAAGTTTTTGCGCCGCCGACCTGATAGCCCAGGCCGAACACGACACCATGGCCACCGCCATCCTGGTCACCGATTCCGAGGGCCTGATCCGCCGGGTGGAAAAGGAGCTTGACGTCCAGCTAGCCAAGCAGGAAAGGCGCGACATCGCTGAAAAATCCTTGAAGAACCAGGGCCGGGTGGTCCTGGTGGATTCCATCGCCCAGGCCATCGAGTTGGGCAACACCCTGGCGCCGGAGCACATGTGCCTGATGGTCAAGGACCCATGGGCGTGGGCCGGCAAAGTCGAGAACGCGGGAGGCCTGTTCCTGGGAGAGTTCTCGCCGGAAGTCATGGGAGATTACATCGCCGGCCCCAGCCACGTCATGCCCACCGGCGGCACTGCCCGTTTCAGCTCGGCCCTCAGCGTGCACCAGTTCTTGAAGACCATGCCCGTGGTGGGCCTGAGCCCCCAGGATTTCAGCGAACTGGGACCGGCGGCGGTGCACATCGCCCACGCCGAAGGGCTGAGCGCCCACGCCGGCGCCATCCAGGTCCGCCTGAACGCTCTGGCGGATAAATAACCTGATGCTAAAGGTTTACGGTGTCACACCGAGCCCTTTGGTTAAGATTAGTATAGATTCCGCGGAGCATGACATTCTCTTTTGAGTAGTTGGCCGTCTGTTCCCACATTCAAAAACGGACACAAAGGATCAACGAGGAAGAAATCACCCTGCACTCGCAAGAGCAGGACTTGGCAAAATGAACGATAGCGAAACCGTAAAAAATCTGCTTCTGCCACACATCCGCCGTATCAAACCGTACAGCGGCGTGGACCCCATGGAGGCCATGGCCGAGCAGGCCGGGATACCTCCCGAAAAAGTGATCCGGCTGAACGGGAACGAAAACCCCTACGGACCGTCGCCCCGCGTGGCCGAGGCCCTGGGCGCGTTTCCCCATTACAACCACTATCCCGACCCGGACCAAAGGCGTCTTCGGGAAAGCCTGTCGGATTACCTGGGCGTGGACGCCGGCCGCATCGTGGCGGGCAACGGCAGCGACGAGCTCATCGACCTCTTGTTGCGCATGTTCGTGGGACCGGGCGACAACATAATCATCCCCACGCCCACCTTTGGCATGTACGCCTTTTCCACCGAGGTGTGTGGCGGAGAAGTGATCTCGGTGGAGCGGGACGAGAATTTCGAGATCGACCTGGAAAGTATGCGCACCGCCGCCACCGCCAACACCAAAGCCATCTTTTTCCCTTCGCCGAATAACCCGTCGGGCAACATAGTCAGCGAGGCCCAGATAAGGGGCATGTTGGACACCGGCTTGCTGGTGGTGGTGGACGAAGCCTACTACGAATTTTGCGGCGAGACTTCCATACCCCTGGTCGACGAATATCCCAACCTGGTGGTGTTGCGGACCTTCAGCAAGTGGGCCGGCCTGGCCGGGTTGCGTATCGGCCTGGGCGTGATGCACCCGGACCTGGCATCGGTCATGATGGGCATGAAGCCCCCCTACAACGTCAACCTGGCGTCGGAGATCGCACTGTTGGCTTCGCTGGAAGACCGCCCGGGTCTGCTGGAACGCGTTCATAAGATAGTGGCGGAGCGGGACCGGATGATGGACCTGCTGAAACAGGTCCCCGGCGTGACTCCGTGGCCTTCCCGGGCCAACTTCATCCTTTGTCAGATGCCCGAAGGCCGGGGTCAGGAGATATTTGACGGGTTTTGCCGGAAAGGCATCTTCCTGCGTTACTGGGGAACGCCCCAACTCAAGGATTTCATCCGGATCAGCGTGGGATTGCCCAGCGAGACCGACGCGGTGATAGAAGCGCTCCGCGAACTGGTGGGAGGGTAGGGATTTTGGCGTCGAACCAAGAAATAGCAAAACAACCGGCGGCCCAGGGAAGCCGGACCGCCTCCCTGGAGCGGAAAACCAACGAGACCGAGATCACCATATCCGTCAACCTGGACGGCCAGGGGATTTACGACGTTGACACCGGCAACGGCTTTTTGGACCACATGGTCAACCAGTTGGCCCGCCACGGATTATTTGACATAACCTTGCGCGCCAAGGGAGACGTTCACACCGGCTGGCACCACCTGGTGGAAGACGTGGCCATCATGCTGGGCCGGGCCTTCCACCAAGCCCTGGGCGAGCCGGTGGGCATTCGCCGCATGGGCCACGCCATCGTGCCCCTGGACGAGACCCTGGTCCAGGTGACCGTGGATTGCAGCGGCCGTCCCTACGCCGTGGTGGAAACCGGGTTGGAAGGCGTGATGGTGGAAACCCTGCCCGGCGACCTGATCCGCCATTTCCTGGAGTCTTTCGCCGTCGAGGCCAAGATCAACCTCCACGCCAAGGTTTTGACCGGAGAAAGCCCCCACCACAAGGCGGAAGCGCTGTGCAAAGCCCTGGCCCGCGCCCTTAGAGACGCCGTGGAGCCCGACCCCCGCGCCCCCGGCCAGGTCCCCAGCACCAAGGGCACCATCTCAGGATAGGGATACGGTTTCTCTATCTGGACCCCGATCCAACCCGACGATCCAAGCCTGGCCTCGGCCCACGGCTTTTCGTGACGCCCAATAACCGGGACCGCCGCCCTCAATCCTTGGCATCCCTGTCCGAGTCGTTCCAACGTTTCGCCGAACTGGAATGCCGGGGTATGTCGCCCCTTTACCACCGGCTCTCCCTGGGAATCGCGGCCGACGAAGACCTGCTTGCATTGGCAGACCAGGCCAAACGGGGCCAGCCGAAGCCCAATCTTTTCCTGGCCGCCGTCCAACGGCTATTGGTGGAAACGCCGGACCATGCGCTGGCGGCCTTCTACCCCAATATTTCCGGCAGTCCCGCGCCGTCTGACGACCCGGCGCCCGCGTTCCGGGACTTCTGCCTGGAACGCCAACAGGCGCTGACCGGCCTGCTGGCTACCCGGATGGTGCAGACCAACGTGGTCCGCCGCTGCGCCTCCTTGCTGCCCGCCTTCGTCTACGTGGACGATCTGGGCTTGGGTGGAGCATTATATCTGATCGAGATCGGAGCCAGCGCCGGGCTGAACATGCTGTGGGACAGTTACGGGTACGACTACGGAGAAGGCAGGGTTTACGGCGGCCTCGAATCCCAGGTTCAGATCTCCTCCAAATTCCGGGGCAACCAAATCCCTACGCTACCCAGCATCCTGCCCATGGTGGCTGGCCGGATAGGGGTGGACTTGAACCCCATCGACATGAATGACCCGGAGGAGACCATGTGGCTAAAGGCCCTGGTCTGGCCGGAACGCCGGGATGAACTGGAATTGCTGGAAGCGGCAATGCAGGCCGCCTCGGATGCGCCGCCCAAGGTGCTTAAAGGAGACGCGGTGGACCTGCTGCCGGGTCTGATAGATTCGGTCCCGGAAAGCCAGCTGCCTTGTCTCTTCCACAGCCACGTGTTGAACCAGTTCCCCGCCGAGGCCAGGGAGGCGTTTTGGACTTTGGTGGAGAAGCGCGGCGCTAAAAGAAACCTGGCCGTGGTATCCATGGAGGGTGTCCGGCGAGGCGAGTACTCGGTGGTGGAAGTCACCCACTACCGGGATGGGGTAAAAACCAACCGGCGGCTGGCAAACGGCGACAGCCACGGCTATTGGTTGGAATGGCTGGCCGGCTAACGCGAGACCACACTGACCATAAGGGCTGGCGTAACGCGAGATAGACTCGGTCAGCCAGCCCTGATTTCCCAATCGGGGGATCTACTACAGGCTATTTAAAGGGGACCACCCATGAACTGGGCGGTCTGCTTCCGAAAGACCTGGAGGCGCTGGCGAGAGCATTCCACCACGAAGATTCGGCCCTCGTCATCCACCTCTACCGCGATGGGACCGTGGAACTGCTTCTCCCGCTCCGCTAGGTCCGGCGCCCTTTCCCGGCCCCTGATCATCGACGGGTCCAACTGCACCCGCTCCCGGCCCCACTTCGACAGGGTCGCGTCGCCGGTCAGCGTGGTGATAAAGCCGCCATCGGCGTCGAATATCTGAAGACGGTCGTTCTTGAAGTCGGTGACGTAGATGATCCCATCCTTGTCGACGGCGACACCGGTGGGCCGGTCGAACTCTCCATCACCCTGTCCGGAGCTGCCAAACTTCATCAGGAACCGGCCGTCGCGATCGAATTTTTGGATCCGGTCGTTGCGCCAGTCGGCAATATACACGTCGCCGTTATGGTCGATCTCTATGCCCCAAGGATAGTTGAACTCGCCATCGCCACTGCCGTTGCTGCCCCATTTTGATATGAATTTTCCCTCTTTGGTGAATATCTGGACTCGGTGGTTCACGCTGTCCACCAGATAGAGGTTATCGTCGGCATCGAATGCCAGTCCGGAGGGGCGGTTGATCTCGCCGTCTCCGTCACCAAGGGTTCCCCACTTGCTGAAACATTCGCCTTCTTTGTTGAATACGGAGATCCGGTTGAGCCATTCATCGGCCACGTAGGCGTTGCCGGCTTTGTCTAAGGCGATTGACGTGGGCCACATAAAGCTTCCGTC